>DASVOL010000939.1:0-8180 GCA_036383375.1 Bradyrhizobium sp.
CGGCACGGCTCGATGGTCTTCTCGACGAGGTCGGCCACCAGCGCCTCGAACTTGGCGCGGGTCAGCTTCATCGTGAGATGCTTCGGACCGGTCTGGTCAGCCGTGATGAACGGCAGATTGATTTCGGTCTGCGTGGTCGACGACAGTTCGATCTTGGCCTTCTCGGCGGCTTCCTTCAGGCGCTGCAGAGCGAGCTTGTCGTTGCGCAGGTTGATGCCCTGCTCCTTCTGGAACTCGTCGGCGAGGTAGCCGACCAGACGCATGTCGAAGTCTTCACCACCGAGGAAGGTGTCGCCGTTGGTCGACTTCACCTCGAACACGCCGTCGCCGATCTCGAGGATCGAGACGTCGAAGGTGCCGCCGCCGAGATCGTACACGGCGATCGTGCCGGCCTTCGTCTTGTCGAGACCGTAGGCGAGCGCGGCAGCGGTCGGCTCGTTGATGATGCGCAGCACCTCGAGGCCGGCGATCTTGCCGGCGTCCTTGGTGGCCTGACGCTGCGCGTCGTTGAAATACGCGGGAACGGTGATGACGGCCTGATCGACCTTCTGGCCGAGATGCGCCTCAGCGGTCTCCTTCATCTTCTGCAGAATGAAGGCCGAGACCTGCGAGGGCGAATAGGTCTTGCCGTCGGCTTCGACCCAGGCATCGCCGTTCGATGCTTTGACGATCTTGTAGGGAACGAGCTTCTTGTCCTTCTCGACCATCGGGTCGTCATAGCGGCGGCCGATCAGGCGCTTCACCGCAAAGAACGTACGCTCGGGATTGGTCACCGCCTGGCGCTTCGCCGGCTGTCCGACGAGGCGCTCGCCATCGTCAGTGAAAGCAACGATCGACGGCGTCGTTCGCATGCCCTCGGCATTCTCGATCACCTTGGCGTTCTTGCCATCCATCACGGCGACGCACGAATTCGTGGTGCCGAGGTCGATCCCAATGACCTTACCCATGGTTTTGATATCCTCTTTGCTACGGCAGGTTGGTTGGGCCCTGACGGCGCTCCGTACCGAACCCCCAGACGTTCACATACTCGCGATATTGCGACGGTGAGCCTGATATAGGAGAGAGGGTCCTGCCCGCAAGGACTGGACGCAACGTTGAGGCCTGAAAAGACTGACGTTTGAAAGATTGTGTCAGTCCGGCTGCGGCCCCGGTTCAAGCCCAGACCAAGTTAACAAATCGGCAATGATGCCGCCCGTCGTCGACCGCGAAGTCAGCGGCGCGACGACAGCGCTGTTGAGTGAACGCTCACAAACGTCGTATGCGAGAGCGGCGCACGGGTCGAGGGCGCGCTGTTTGGCCGCTGGCCGGCCGCAGGAGAGCGTTCCTGGAAACCTCGGGAAACTGGAAAGTGCCTGCCAATCAAGGCGAAAAGCCCATGGAATCGAGCCTGCTGGCGAGGGGCGGAAATTTGGCGGCCTGTTGCAGGGCCATCAAAACCGCTAAAAGCGGTCCGACTGAAGAGGCCATCCCAGCCCTGCACCGGCCCCGTTGCGCGGCCACCAAGCAAAACCGGTAGATCCCCCATGACGCCTTTTCGAGTTCTCGTTGCGGTTGCCTTGCTGATCGCTGCCACCTGTCGTGGCTTTGCCGCCGACGTGGTGTTTCCGCCGGGTGCGCATGTCGGGATGAAACCGCTGGTGGGCCTCGTCCGCGCCAAATCCTTCATCGGCTTCGAGACCGAAGACCAGGGCGTCAAGGTCCTGATCGCCGACCTGCCCGCGGACGCCTACAACGAGGTCGTGACCGCGTTCAAGGCCAACCCGGCCGGCACCGGAAACATCAAGCCGGAAAGCCTCGAGACGCCCGCCGGCCTCGCCTACTACACCGTGGAGAGCGCCCGCGACGGCGCCAGCAATGTGCGGCGCTATTCCATGATCCTGCCGGGACCGACCTTCTCCGGCTATGTCGCGGTGCAGGTGCCGGAGAACGCGAGCAAGATCTACACCGACGACGCCGTCCGGCAGATGTTCGCCTCCGCCGAAATCCGCAAGGATGTGCCGGTCGACGAGCAGCTCGGCATGATGCCGTTCAAGGTCACCGAGCTCTCAGGCTTCAAGAACATCCGCATGCTGGCGCCGGGCGCAGCGCTGCTGATGGCCGACGGCGACGACAAGGGCCTTGAGACCAAGCCCTTCATGCTGCTCGGCATCATCGCTTCGGCACCGGCCACGCCCGATGACCGCGGCCGCTTTGCCCAGCAGATCGCCACCACGATCCCCGGCGTGCGCGACGGCCGGATCACCATGTCCGAGCCGATCCGGATCGACGGCCAGCCCGGCTTCGAGACCCGGATCGACGCCGTCAGCGGCAAGGACAACACCCCGGTGACCATCGTGCAGTGGCTGCGGTTCGGCGCGCAGACATCGCTGCGGATCATCGGCAGTTCGCCGCGCACCGATTGGGAGACCGCCTTCCCGCGCTTCCGCGCGGTCCGCGACGGCATCCAGCCGCGCGGCTGATCGGCCCCTCGCAAAGCCGGTTGGAAAAAATCCCACTTTCGTCGTTCGCCGAACGGAACTAGCCTCCTCGCGCGGTATCAAAGCGAGGAGGGGCGCGATGTTGGATCGACGACAGATGGTTGCAGGCCTCGGCACGTTGGCGCTTGCGACCCTGGTTCCCAAAAGTCTCTGGGCGGCTGCGATCAAGCCCGACGATGGCTCCGCGCTGCTCGTGATCGACGTCCAGAACTGCTTCCTGCCCGGCGGCAGTCTCGCGGTGAAGGACGGCGAGCAGGTGGTGCCGGTCATCAACAAGATCGCCAAGAGCTTTGCCAACGTGGTGATGACGCAGGACTGGCACACGCCCGGACACGTCTCGTTCGCCTCGACCCATGCCGGCAAGAAGCCGTTCGAGACAGTCGACCTCGCCTACGGCAAGCAGGTGCTGTGGCCCGATCACTGCGTGCAGGGCACCGACGGCGCCTCGCTGTCGAAGGAACTTGCGATCCCGCAAGCCGAGCTGATCATCCGCAAGGGTTTTCACAAGGACGTCGACAGCTATTCCGCCTTCACCGAAGCCGACGGCAAGACCACCACCGGGCTCGCCGCCTATCTGAAGGCGCGCAATGTCGCGCGGGTTTTCGTGACCGGGCTCGCCACCGATTTCTGCGTGGCGTGGACCGCGCTCGATGCGCGCAAGGCCGGCTTCGAAACCTATGTCGTGGAGGACGCCTGCCGCGGCATCGACACCCAGGGATCGCTGGCCAAGGCCTGGACCGACATGGACAAGGCCGGCGTCAAGCGGATCCAGTCGTCGGATATCGGCTAGGCATTCCGCGCGAGCGCCACATGGCCGAGCTCGAGGCCCCCGTCGCATTCGACTTCGCGCGGCGCTCGCCGTCGCCGCGCATGGCAGGCCTGATCGTCGGAATCACCGGTTACCGCGAGACGGCGGCAGGCCGATTCTTCCACCGTCAGACCGCTCCGCTGATCGTGCCGTTGATCATCAGCTTCGGCTCGCCCTATCTGATCGCGCTCGCGCGTCAGCCTGGACCATCCGACCGTCAGCTCAGCTTCACGGCCGGACTGCACGCCGGCCCCGTCAACATCGAGTCCGACGGCTGCGCCGAATCCGTGCAGGTGGATTTCACGCCGCTCGGCGCCTATCGCTTCTTCGGCGGCACCATTGCCGAGCTCACCGGGCGCATGGTCGATCTTGGCGATGTGCTGGGCCGCGATGGGCGGCGGCTGCGCGAGCAGATCGGCGCCGCACCGTGCTGGCGGCGACGCTTCGACCTGATCGAGGATTTCGTGCTTCGCCGCCTCGCCCGCGGGCCGTCCGAGGAAGTCGCGTTCGCTTATCGAGCGTTGGCGCGGTCGGGCGGCACCGCCCGGATTACGGCGATCGCTGCGGAGATCGGTTGGAGCCGCAAACACCTCGCCGGCCGGTTTCGCTCCGAGCTCGGTCTCGCACCGAAGCCGGTGGCGCGCATGATGCGCTTTCACGGAGCTTGCCGGCTTGCGCAGGCTGGCACCGCCCACGGCTGGGCCGCGATCGCTGCGGAGAGCGGCTACGCCGATCAAGCCCATCTCGCGCGCGAGTTCGTCGAGTTTGCCGGGGAATCACCGACCGCCTGGGCGCGCCGCCTGACGCTGACCGACAGCCGGCTGTCCCATTCCGGCGAGCTGCTGGCCGACTGGTAACAAACCTTCAAGCCGAAGCCGGATTGCCTCATGCAAAGTGGCGCCATCAGCCAAGCAGGTGAGCCACCATGACACACGACATCGAACCCCCGCGCATCTACCCGACCCTGCGCTGCAACGACGCCGAGGCGATGATCGTCTGGCTCAAGACCGTGATCGGATTCACCGAGCACGTGGTCTACCGCGACGGCGGCGTGATCCACCATGCCGAGCTCGCTTACGGTTCCTCGATGCTGATGCTGGGCCAGAGCCGCGATGATGACTATGGCAGGCTGGTCGGCGATGTCTCCTGCCGCCGCACCGATTCAATCTACATCGCGGTCGACGATCCCGACGCCCTGCATGCGAAGGCCAGGGCGGCGGGAGCAAAGATCGAAATGGAACTGCGCGACACGGATTATGGCAGCCGCGATTTCGCCTGCCGTGATCCGGAAGGAAATCTCTGGAGCTTCGGCACCTATTGGCCGAAGGCGCATGAGAAGCCGCTGTCGTGAAGCGACAGCAGCAAGCTCACAGGGCTGGCGTCGCAGCGATCAGACCGTGATGTCGGCGCTCGGCGCGGCCTTGGCGCCGCCCTTGGAGACGCCGACCAGCGCCGGACGCAGGATGCGCTCGCCGATCATGTAGCCGGCCTGCACGACCTGCACCACCGTGCCCGACGGCACCGAGGTGTCCGGCACCTCGAACATCGCCTGCTGGAAGTTCGGATCGAACTTCTCGCCGATCGGATCGAACTTCTTGACGCCATTCTTCTCCAGCGCGTTGAGCAGCGAACGCTCGGTCAGCTCGACGCCTTCGATCAGCGCCTTGAGGCCAGGATCGGCCGATTCCTTGGTCTCGGCCGGCACGGCATCGATGGCGCGCTGCAGGTTGTCGGCGATATCGAGCACGTCGCGGGCGAAGCCGGTGATGCCGTAGGTCTTGGCGTCGGCAACCTCGCGGCGGGTGCGCTGACGGAGGTTCTCCATCTCGGCCAGCGTCCGCAGCGTGCGATCCTTCGCCTCGGCGAGTTCCTTGGTCAGCGCCTCAGCCGATCCCACCTCGGGATCGTCAGGCATGATGTAGGGCTTCGAGACCACGGGTTCACCCGTCGGCGCCGAATTCTCGGTGTTGTCATTGGCCCGGTTCGGATCGGTCATGGCTTGCCTTCTCGAAAACTCGCGTCGGTTCAAATCTTGGGGATTGCTGCCCGGGATATCGTGCTTTGAGCGGCGAAAATCAAGCGCAACATACCGGCTTCGGGAACAGGGACCTCCGGCTTGAGCAACGAAAACCGTCAAATGAAAGCGAAATCTGCTCCGCTCAGCCACCCAGCATCTTGCTGACGATGCGCGCCGCATAGTCGACGGTCGGGATCACCCGCGCATAGTTCAGCCGCGTCGGTCCGATCACGCCGAGCACGCCGACGATCCGGCCCTGGGCGTCGCCATAGGGCGCGATGATGGTCGAGGAACCCGACAGCGAGAACAGCTTGTTCTCCGAGCCGATGAAGATCCGCACACCCTCGCCGCGCTCGGCGCGGCCGAGCAGATCGATCACGCCGCGCTTGGTCTCGAGATCGTCGAACAGCGACTTGATGCGCTCGAGATCGTCGAGCGCATGCAGATCCTCGAGCAGATTGGCGTGACCGCGCACGATCAGCTGGCGGTCCTCGTTGGCGCCGCCGGACCAGCTCGCGATGCCGGCCGCGACGACCTTCTGGGTGAGCTGATCGAGCTCGGCGCGGTTCTGCGTCAATGCCGTCTCGAGCTCGAGCCGCGCTTCGGCGAGCGTCCGGCCACGGATCCGCGCATTGAGGAAATTGGTCGCTTCCGTCAGGGCCGAGGACGGCACGCCGGGCGGCAGCGCCAGCACCCGGTTCTCGACCTGGCCGTCTTCGCCGACCAGCACGACCAGCGCCTTCTCCGGCTCCAGCCGCACGAATTCGATGTGCTTCAGCCGCGCATTCGACTTCTGCGTCAGCACCACCGCTGCGGCACGGGTCAGCCCCGACAGCCGCGTCAACGCCTCGCCCAGTGCTGCCTCGACCGATTGCGCACGATCGACCGCCGCGAGCTGGGTCTGGATCGATTGCCGCTCGGCCTCGGTGAGGTCGCCGACCTGCATCAGGGCGTCGACGAAGAAGCGCAGGCCGAGTTCGGTCGGCAGCCGTCCGGCCGAGGTGTGCGGCGCGTAGATCAGGCCGAGCTGCTCGAGATCCGACATCACATTGCGGACCGAGGCCGGCGACAGCGGTAGTGCGATCAGCCGCGAGATATTGCGCGAACCAACCGGCTCGCCGGTCGCAAGATAGCTTTCGACGATTTGACGAAATATGTCGCGCGACCGCTCGTTGAGCTGGGCGAGCCCGGCATGCGGGGCGATCAGGCCTATCGGATCGTGGTGCGTCAAACTCCAGTCCTTCACAATTACTGCCTAATTTGTCGCTCCCGGAGGCCGCTGACAAGCATCCATTCGGCCGCCCGGCGCCGGACCCGACCGGGGCCGAAAACCCTCGCCAAAACCCCTGTCCAAACCCTTGCCAAAACCCTTGCCGCTGCCGCTTCCCCCTCCTACAAGCACGCCCAGCCCTATCTCTCGGATTTCTGGAGGATTTCCATGCGGCCAAGCCGCCGTGCGCCCGATGAACTGCGTCCCGTGTCGCTGGAACGCGGCGTCGTCAAATATGCCGAGGGTTCCTGCATGGTGAAGTTCGGCGACACCCATGTGCTGGTGACCGCCACGCTGGAAGAGCGATTGCCGCCGTGGCTGAAGGGCCAGGGCCGCGGTTGGGTCACCGCCGAATACGGCATGCTGCCGCGCGCCACCCTGGAACGCACCCGCCGCGAGGCCTCCGCCGGCAAGCAGGGCGGCCGCACGGTCGAGATCCAGCGGCTGATCGGCCGCTCGCTGCGCGCCGCCGTCGACCTCGAGGCGCTCGGCGAGCGCCAGATCACGGTCGATTGCGACGTCATCCAGGCCGATGGCGGCACCCGCACCGCCTCGATCACCGGTGCCTGGGTGGCGCTGGCCGACTGCATCAACTGGATGAAGACCCGCAACATGCTGAAGACCAACGTGTTGCGCGACAACGTCGCGGCGATCTCCTGCGGCATCTATCAGGGCACGCCGGTGCTCGATCTCGACTATGCCGAGGATTCCGAGGCCGACACCGACGCCAATTTCGTGATGACCGGCGACGGCCGCATCATCGAGGTGCAGGGCACCGCCGAGAAGACGCCGTTCTCGCAAGACGAGTTCCTGGCGCTGATGGCCCTGGCGCGCAAAGGTGTCGCGCGTCTGGTCGACTTGCAAAAGATCGCGGTGGCGTAGTCAGATTGGCCATGCACCGCCGAATCACCGGAAGGCTCGTCATCGCCACCCATAATCCCGGCAAGCTTGCCGAGATGCGGGAATTGCTGGCGCCGCACGGCGTCGAGGCGGTGTCGGCCGGCGAGCTCGGTCTCGCCGAGCCCGAGGAGACCGGTGACACCTTCCGGGCCAACGCCGCGATCAAGGCCATCGCGGCGGCGAAGGCGACGGGACTGCCGGCCTTCGCCGACGATTCCGGCCTCGTGGTCGACGCGCTCGACGGCGCGCCCGGGATCTACTCGGCGCGCTGGGCCGGCGAGGGCAAGGACTTCATGGCGGCGATGACGCGGATCGAGCGCCTGCTGCAGGAACGCGGCGCCACCGCGCCGGACCGCCGAAGTGCGCACTTCGTCTCGGCGCTGTGCGTGGCCTGGCCGGACGATCACCTCGAAGAGGTCGAAGCCCGGGTCGACGGAACCCTGGTCTGGCCGCCGCGCGGCACCGCCGGATTCGGTTATGATCCGGCGTTCCTGCCCGGCGGTTACACGCGGACCTTTGGCGAGATGAGCAGCATCGAGAAGCACGGCCTGCCGCCGCTCGGACTCGGCCTGTCGCATCGCGCCCGCGCCTTCGTGAAGCTCGCGGAGATCTGCCTTGAGCCACGCTGAACGAGAAGCTTTCGGCGTTTACGTGCACTGGCCGTTCTGCCTGTCGAAATGTCCGTATTGCGATTTCAACAGCCACGTC
>DASVOL010000940.1:0-3693 GCA_036383375.1 Bradyrhizobium sp.
CGCCTCGGCGATACCGTGCTCTGCACCGCGGCCGGCAAGATGTTTTCGAAGCGGTGGTTCAACGAATGCTTTCGCGAGGATGCCGACGCCGTCGGCGCCACGATCGACGGCCGCAAGCTGAACTTCCACGACATGCGCGGAACTGTCGCAACCAATCTCGCCGCGGCCGGATGCACCGCATTCCAGATCGCTGCCGTGATCGGCTGGTCGCTCGACAAGTGCCAGAAGATCATCAACGCCTACATCGCGATTTCGGGTGAAATGGCGGATGCCGCCTTCGCTAAGCTCGAGGCCCACAAGATCGAGCAGGCCCGCCAGGCAGCGCTCCGGACCAACCATGCCCTGAAGAAGCTAGCCGCTAATTCCAACGAACCAGACGGCCCGCCAGCGCCGGCGAGGGCCGCCAAAGCGCTTTAGGTGGGATGCCACGAGCGAGTCGCGAGAGTGCCCGATAGAACGAACAGCGGACAAAAGTGTAAACCGGAGTGTAAACCGCGAGGTGAGCGGTCCCGGTTCAAAAAAAAGGAGATTGTAATTGTTGAGAAAAATGGTCGGAGCGAGAGGATTTGAACCTCCGACCCCTAGTCTCCCAGACTAGTGCGCTAACCGGGCTGCGCCACGCTCCGATGCCGTTCCATTAGCTGCGATCCCGCGTTCGCGCAAGGCAAAGCAAGCCTTTGAAGCCTGCAATTGGGACCCCGGTTCCCATGAAAGCTTGCCTGGCGGTTTCCTTGGCAGCTTCCTTGGCTCAGCCGTCCTTCATCGCCGCGTCGATCAGCTGCCGGCAGGCGACCAGCTCCTGCAGCGCGCGCTCGAGCTTTTCGCGATCCACTGGCGGAACGGTTGGCCGTACCGGCGGCGCAGCGGACGCCTTGCCCGGGTGGGCGTGCGCCTTCTTGTAGGTCGACAGGATCGGGTCCTCGTCGGGATCGACGAATCGATAGTCGATTCCCCCTTCGTCGCCGTCGCCCTCCTCGCCGTCGAAATCGAGGCCGTCATTGCTCTCGAGGTCGTCGGGTTCGGCCATGCTGTTGCCGACCGCCTCCTCGACCGCGCCGAACGAGACGGCCGCGGTCTGGTCGGCGATGCCCTGCACCGACTTGATGCCGTGCTCCTTCAGGATCCGCTGCACGCCGCGGATGGTGTAGCCCTCGCCGTAGAGCAGCCGGCGGATACCCTTGAGCAGGTCGACGTCGTCGGGGCGATAATAGCGGCGTCCGCCGCTGCGCTTCATCGGCTTGATCTGCGCGAAGCGCGTTTCCCAGAATCTCAGCACATGCTGGGGAATATCGAGCTCATCTGCGACTTCGCTGATGGTACGGAACGCATCCGGCGCCTTGTCCAAATGCCCGCTCCTCTGGCTTCAATGCCTGGAGCCGTTTCCGTTCCGATCGAATCGGAACGGGCTCCAGATTCTGGTTTGGCGCGTTTTCTTCACGCGAACCGGGCATCCACTTCGCTTGAAAACGCTTTAGTCGGCCTTGCTGCCGTCGCCATTGGTGACGACGTGGCCATTGATCCGCTGCTTCAGGATCGCCGACGGCTTGAACACCATCACACGCCGCGGCGAGATCGGCACCTCGGTGCCGGTCTTTGGATTGCGCCCGATACGCTGGCCCTTCTTGCGCACCATGAAGGAGCCGAATGAGGATAGCTTCACCGTCTCGCCCTTTTCCAGGCAATCGGTGATCTCCTTCAGCACCAACTCGACAAACGCCGACGATTCCGTGCGCGACAGACCTACCTTTTGGTAGACCGCCTCACACAAATCGACGCGCGTCACTGTTTTTCCAGTTCCCGTGGTCATCGCCTGCCCCGCACTCTCGGCGAACAATTTCTTGACTGAAATTAAAAGCTTAGCGCGCAATGGTCAACAGCGACCAGCATCCGGTCGCTGGAAAGATGCCGGCAACCTGCCGATACTCTTTGGCGATGCGCTACCAGCGCACGAGCGCAGAGCCCCAGGTGAAGCCGCCGCCCATCGCCTCGAACAGCACCAGATCGCCCTTCTTGACCCGTCCGTCCCTCACGGCGACCGACAGCGCCAGCGGGATCGAGGCCGCCGAGGTGTTGCCATGCTTGTCGACCGTCAGGACCACCTTCTGCGGCGCAATATGCAGCTTGTGGGCCGATGCATCGATGATTCGCTTGTTGGCCTGGTGCGGAATGAACCAGTTGATGTCGTCGGCGGTAAAGCCGGTGGCCTTGAATGCATCGACGATCACATCGGTGATCATGCCGACGGCGTGCTTGAACACCTCGCGGCCCTCCATCCGGAGATATCCGACCGTCCTGGTCGAGCCGGGACCGCCATCGACGAACAGCTTCGACTTGTGGCGCCCGTCCGAGCGCAAATGCGTCGTCAGCACGCCGGGATCGTCCGTCGTGCCGGAATGCTGCTGCGCTTCCAGCACCACCGCGCCGGCGCCATCGCCGAACAGCACGCAGGTGCCGCGGTCGTTCCAGTCGAGGATGCGCGAGAAGGTTTCGGCACCGATCACCAGCGCCCGCTTGTGGTGGCCGGCGCGCAGGAAATTGTCGGCGGTGGTCAGCGCAAAGACGAAGCCGGAGCATACCGCCTGCAGGTCGAAGGCCACGCCATGGTTGATGCCGAGCCCGTGCTGGACCGCGACCGCGGTGGCCGGAAAGGTGTTGTCCGGCGTCGAGGTCGCCAGCACGATCAGGTCGATTTGCTGCGCGTCGATGCCGGCATGATCGAGGGCTGCGCGCGCCGCGTTGATCGCCAGATGCGAGGTGAACTCGCCGTCGGCGGCGATGTGGCGCGAGCGAATGCCGGTGCGCTGGATGATCCACTCGTCGGAGGTGTCGACCTTCCTGGCCAGCTCGTCATTGGTCATGACGCGCTCGGGCAGATATGCCCCGCAACTCTCGACGATCGAGCGGATCATGGCGTGCCCGTTCCTCCGGCCGCTGCCACCGCCGGCTGGGCCCCTTCATCGGCCACAATCTCGCGCAGCTTCTGGAGATCGCCTACGATCTTGTCGTTCAAATTGTATTTCACAAGATCAACGGCGACCCCGATGGCATAGGCGAAGCCCAGCGCGTCGGTGCCGCCATGACTCTTCACGCACACGCCGTTGACGCCCAGGAACACGGCGCCGTTGTAGCGCCTCGGATCGACCCGCTTGCGCAGCTTGTTCCAGGCGCCGGACGCCAGGACGTAGCCCATCTTGGCCAGGGTCGAGGTCTTGAACGCGTCGCGCACGAAGCCGGTATAGAGCTTCGCCGTGCCCTCCATGGCCTTCAGCGCCACGTTGCCGGTGAAGCCATCGGTGACGACCACGTCGACCGCGCCGGCGCCGATATCGTTGCCCTCGACGAAGCCGTGGAAGCGCACCGGCGAGCCCTCGGTCTTCAGCATGGCGGCGGCGTCGCGCAGGGTCTCGTTGCCCTTGCCCTCCTCCGAGCCGACGTTGAGCAGGCCCACGGCGGGCTGGTCGAGCCCGAGCACGGTGCGGGCGAAGACCGAGCCCATGACGGCGAATTCGGCGAGGTTGTTGGCGTCGCACTGCATGTTGGCGCCGAGATCCAGCATCACGGTCTCGCCGCGTACCGTCGGCAGCACCGACGACATCGCCGGCCGGCGGATGCCCGGCAGGGTGCGCAGCATGACGGTGGCCGAGGCCAGCAGGGCGCCGGTGTTGCCGGCCGAGACGATGCAGTCGGCCTGCT
>DASVOL010000941.1:0-2271 GCA_036383375.1 Bradyrhizobium sp.
GCTGATCGCGCTGATGGGCTTCTTCGCGCTGATGAACGGCCTCTCCGGGCTCGCGCCGGACTACCACACCATGCTGGTGCTGCGCTTCCTCGCCGGGCTGCCGCACGGCGCCTATTTCGGCATCGCCATGCTGGTCGCGGCATCGCTGGTCCCGACGGACAAACGCACGGCGGCGGTCGGCCGCGTGCTGCTCGGCCTCACCATCGCGACGACGATCGGCGTGCCGCTGGCGAATGGCGTCGGGCAGGCGATCGGCTGGCGCTGGGCCTTCGCGATCGTTGCCGGCCTCGCGCTGCTGACCTCCATCCTGGTTCTGATCTTCGCGCCGCGCGATGTCGCCGACGGCAAGGCGAGCCCGCTCCGCGAGCTCTCGGCGCTCGGGCGCAAACATGTCTGGCTGACGCTGGGGATCGGCGCCATCGGTTTCGGCGGACTGTTCTCGGTCTACACCTATCTGGCGTCGACCATGCTGGCGGTGACGCACACCTCGCCCGCGCTGGTGCCCGTCACGCTATGCGTGTTCGGCGCCGGCCTCACCGCCGGCAACATCATCGTACCGCGCTTTGCCGATCGCGCGCTGATGGCAACCGCGGGCGGCCTCTTGCTGTGGTCGGCGGCGACGCTGGCGCTGTATCCGCTGGCGGCCGCAAATTTCTGGACGCTGAGCGCCGACGTGTTCCTGATCGGGCTGGGCGGCGCGCTCGCCACCGTGCTGCAGACCCGGCTGATGGATGTCGCGGGCGAAGCGCAGAGCCTCGCCGCGGCGCTCAACCATTCCGCCTTCAACGTCGCCAATGCGCTGGGGCCGTGGCTCGGCGGAATGGCCGTCGCCGCCGGCTACGGCTGGACCTCGACCGGCCTCGTCGGCGCCGGACTGGCGATGGCGGGTTTTGCGGTGTGGGCGATCGCGGCGGCGCTGGCCGCGCGTGAGGGGGTATGAGCAGGCTGCAAGCCGCGCCGTCGCGTCCGTTGCCGGACAGGCGCGGTACGTCAGTTCAGCGACGGGTTACGCGGCCGGTAGCCGCCCGATTTGTCCTTCACGAAGATCTCCGCCACCTGCGAGTGCCGGATCGGTTCGCCGGAATCATCGGGCAGCAGGTTCTGCTCGGACACATAGGCGACGTACTCGGTCTCCGAGTTTTCCGCGAGCAGGTGATAGAACGGCTGGTCCTTGTGCGGCCGCATGTCCTCGGGGATCGACAGCCACCATTCCTCGGTGTTGTTGAACTCCGGGTCGATATCAAAAATCACGCCCCGGAAGGAGAACACCCGGTGACGGACGATCTGCCCGATCTGAAACTTGGCGGTGCGCGCTTTGATCATGGTTCGTCGATAGACCAACATTGTGGCCGATGCTAGGGGCTAAGCCCCGAATTAACCCTCGCTTTACCGATTCCAGCCCTGCAAAAACGACCCGAAATCCGGCCGAGAAACTACTTTCAGAATGATCGATATCCTCAATCTGGCGTTGCCGTATTTCGGCTTGATCTTCATCGGCTACGCGTGCGGAAAAGCCAAGGGTTTGCCCGAGAGCGGGCTCGCCTGGATGAATTTCTTCCTGCTTTACGTTTCGTTGCCGGCGCTGCTGTTCGGGATCATGTCGAAGACCCCGTTCGCCGAGCTGAATAATCCGCCGTTCCTGATCGCCACCACGCTCGGAACCGTGATCGCGTTCTTCCTGGCGATGGTCGCAGGCAGACTGATCGGCGGGCTGTCGCTGCGCGAGGCGACGCTCGCGGGCCTGTCGGGCGCCTACGGCAATATCGGCTACATGGGGCCCGGACTTGCGCTCGCCGTGCTCGGCGCCAAGGCCGCAGCGCCGACCGCGCTGATCTTCTGCTGCGACAGCATCTTCCTGTTCTCGATCGTGCCGCTGCTGATCGAGCTCACCGACCGCGACCATCCCTCGCTGCTGCACGCATTCGGCGTGGTGCTGCGGCAGATCGTGCAGAACCCGCTGATCATGTCGGCGGTGTTCGGGGCGCTGGTGGCGGCGTTTCACGTCCCGATCCCGGTCGCGCTCGACCGCACCATCCAGTTCCTGCAGAACGCCGCCGCGCCGACGGCGCTGTTCGTGCTCGGCATCACCGTGGCGCTGCGGCCGTTCGAGCGGGTGCCGTGGGAGGTGCCCGGCGTGGTCGCGATCAAGCTTCTGATCCATCCGCTGCTCGCCTTCGGACTGATGCTGCTGTTCGGTCCGTTCGCGCAGCCGTGGGCTGCGACCGCGGTGCTGATGGCCTCGCTGCCGCCGGCGCTCAACGTGTTCGTGAT
>DASVOL010000942.1:0-8860 GCA_036383375.1 Bradyrhizobium sp.
CGGCCCGGTCGCCGGACAGCTGCTGCATCTCCGGCGTCCGCGGCGCCGGCGTGATCGAGCCGCGCGCCGAGGGTGTCGAGAACTCGATCGACCGTCCCGGCGGCGATCTGCGCAATTTCGAGCTGAAGGCCGCGGACGGCGACGACGCCTGCAAGGCCGCCTGCACCGCCGACAACAAATGCCGCGCCTTCACCTATGCCCGTCCCGGCTACACCGGCCGCGAAGCGCGCTGCTTCCTGAAGAAAGAGATCAAGCCGCCGCGCCGCAAGGCGGGGTTCACGTCGGGCGTGGTGCGGTAGCCCACGCGCATCGGCAAAGGTGATCAGGCGTCATCAGCAGCCGGAACCGGCGGTCGCCCTCAGCCTACCTCGGCCGCGCGCTGCATTGGCAAGGCCAACGCGGCTTCCGGAAAGCGAAGGCAAGCGGTCGTTCCCTGTCCACGGTTCGACGCAATCACGAGCTCGCCTCCATGCGAGGCCATGATCTCCTGCACGATCGACAGGCCGAGGCCGGCGCTGTTCCTGGCCGTGCCGCCGGTCTGGAATGGCTCGATCAGCTTGCGCTCCGAGCCCGGAGAGAGCCCGGCGCCGTCGTCGCTGATCGATACGCGGCCGCGGCTTAGGCTGGCCCTGATGTATCGGGCGCCCCGGGCATGAATCAGCGCGTTGCCGACCAGGTTGGCCAGCGCGCTCCTGATCGCAGCTTCGACGCCCTGCACCATGGTGGCCGGTTCGTCGCTGTGTTCCAGCGAGAGTTCGATCCCGGCGTCCAAAGCCGAGGGGCCGAAATCTGCCAGCACGTCGCGCGTCACGGTCGCAAGGTCGATCGGCCGCTTTTCGAGCGTCCCGTTTTGCAGCCGCGCCAGGTCCAGCATGGCCGAAACAAGCGATGTCAGCCGGCGGACATCGTGAATCAGCTCCACCCGCAAGGCGGGATCGGCCACGTCCTCGACCCTGGCGCGCAGCAACGTCAGCGGGGTGCGGAGCTGATGGGCGGCGTTGCCCAGGAACCGGCGCTGCGTCCGGATGTAGGCGTGGATTTCATCAAACGCGCGGTTCAGCGCTGTCGCCAGCGGCTTCAGTTCTGCGGGGACCCGATCGAGCGAAATCGATCCCTGCGGCGCGGCCGGATCGATCGCGAGCGCAAGCTTCGTCACCCGTTCGATGCTGCGCGCAACGAAGCGCACGGCGAGGAACACGCCGATCGCCACGATCAATACGTACCCCGCCGCGTAGAGGGAAATCTCGAGCAGATTTTTCAGGATGAACCACATCGCGATCTGGTCGGGACGGACGTGGGCGTTTCCGATCATCATCACGAGTTCGGGGACGTGGCCGGTGTGCATGACGACCATGCAGAACGAGCTCTTCTGGTCGAGCGACTTGAGCATGGACAGACCGCTCGGCCCGATAAAGGGCAGCGAAACCGGCAGCTGTGGCCTGCGTTCGCGTCCGAACTCGCTTGTCACATCGCCGTAAGCCACGACGTACCACAGCTCCGGGCTTTGGGATTTCAGCTCTTCCAATCGGGCGGTGGGGCGCACCGTGACCCTGTCGCCGAGGTTGACCTCGGTGGCGCGACCAAGAACGTAGGCGGCCGCAAAGCAGCCGCTGCGTTCGGGCTCCTGCGCGATGAACAGCCAGAAGACGAGGCCGAGCGCGCCGAAGAAAATCACGGCGGCGGCCGTCCCGAGCGAGAGCGTCAATGTCCGCGCGATCGACGTCATCGGATGTTTGCCATCCTGAGAATGTAGCCGATGCCCCGCATGCTGCGGATCTCGACGTTGCTGCCAAGTTCGGACAGCTTCTTGCGAAGCCGAGACACTTGCGACTCGAGCGTGTTGGATTCGATCTCGTCGTCGAATCCGTAGATGGCCTCGATCAGCGCCTCGCGGGCGATGACGCGGTCGCGTCGCATCAACAGCGCCTCGAGGATCAAGGCCTCGCGGCGCCGGAGCAGGACTGCGTGACCGGCGACGGTCGCCTCGTTGGTGCCGATCTTCAGTTCGACATTGCCGAACGAAAGCAGTGACGGCACGAATAAGCGGGGCCGTCGCAGCACGGCCCGCGCTCTCGCGATGAACTCCTGCGGCTCGAAGGGCTTGCCCAGATAGTCGTCGGCGCCGCCATTCAGCCCGTCGATCACGTCTTCCTTGGCGTCCTTGGCGGTCAGCATGATGATGGCCGGCCTCTCCGGCAGCCGGCTCAGCGTCGTGACGATATTGAGCGCATCGCCGTCGGGCAGCATGCGGTCGACGATCGCCAGATCGTAGTTGAAACTGCCGAGCGCATGCCTCGCATCCACAACGGATTCGACGATGTCGATGACGCCGCCGAGCTGTCCGAGCAGCCGGTCGAGATAGGCGGCGATTTGCGGTTCGTCTTCGATCACGAGAAAGCGCACAAGCCTTGCCTCGCATGTTCGGTCGATGATCTTGCAGGCGATTGTGTCGGCATCGCGCCGGCGATGGTTCAGCGCTCGCAGCACTTATCGGCAGGCGGCTTTGGCAAGGCAAGCGACGAATCTTTTCGCGCTGCGCGGACGCTCGCGGCGCGGCAATCTTCGGGCAATGTTCACAGGCCACCTACCCGCGACCATACGACAACGCTTCCCACAAGGCCCAGGTCAGAGGTTTTGAGCATTCCGCCATGCGAGAGTTGTTCCGTTCTTGTGCGGCGAAGACCGCGCGTCGTGCAATCGTTGCTGCTCTTCCTGCCGCATTTGGCGTTGTCGCGGCCTTTCCCGGTCAGGCTGCCGCTCAAACCGCGTTCACGTTGCCGGCTCCGCCTTTTTCAGTCCCTTTCCTGCCCTCGGTCTCGGGCAACTGGACTGTGATGATTGGCGCGAGCGGGGCGTCCAAACCGGATTTCGAGGGTACGAACTACACCAAATTCATCCCGGTCCCGATTTTCGCGATCCGTCGCTCCGGCACCGTCGACCAGTTTCGCAGCCCACGTGACAATGCGAGCATCGCGATCGTCGACTTCGGTGATTTTCGGGCCGGCCCCGTCGGCAAGTTCGTGACGTCGCGAAAAGCGAGCAGGTATCCCGAGCTCAGCGGTCTTGCCGACGTCAACGCGGCCTTCGAGCTCGGCGGATTCGTCGAATACTTTCCGGTCGACTGGTTTCGTGTACGCAACGAGACGCGTCAGGGCCTCGGCGGGCACCACGGCATCGTTTCCGACTTCTCGGCGGACTTCATCGTGCCGGTGTTTGGCGGCCTCACTATTTCCGCCGGACCACGCTTCACCTTGGAGAGCGCGAAGGCGGTCTCGCCCTATTTCAGCATCGATACCGTGCATGCCATGGCGACCGGGCTGCCGGTGTTTGACGCCAAGGGCGGGGCGCATTCCGCCGGTGTCGGCGCGCAGCTGTCGTATCGGATCAATCCGAAGTGGGAGGTTCACTCCTATGTCGAATATGATCGATTGCTCGGCGATGCCGCGAAGAGCCCGATCGTGACGGTCCGCGGCTCGCCAAATCAGACCACATTCGGCGTCGGCGCCTCCTATTCATTCGACGTCAAGGTTCAATGAGAGCCCATGCGCCGCAGCGGTCGATGTGCGAGCTTCGTGGCGGTCGTTCTTTTCGCCGCAAATGTGGCCGGTTGCGCGACGTTTGCGACCAGCGAAAGCAAGCTGCAGGTGGTCAAGACCGTCGGCATCATTTCGGCGGTCGGCGATCGAGTGACCGTCTCCAAGGGAGGGCTGACGGGTCTGGACAATGGCAGCAAGAGCTTCCCTATCGAGCCGTGGGGCCTAGATGATCTGATCGTCCAGCAGGCGACGGCGGCGCTGGGCGGCCGCTTCCAGGTGCAGCCGGTCACCTACAGCCGTTCGGCCTTTGCCACGATCAAGGATTCCGTGTTCACCCCCGCCAACCTTGTTCGCGGCGATCCCTTCAAGCAGCTCGTCCGGACCGAGGTGTCCCCGCAAGGGCTCGATGCGTATATCGTCATCACCAAGGCGCAGGCGGCCTACGGTGGCGGCCACCGAAAGGTCGAAGGCGTCGGCTTCATCACCTACCAGACGGTGACGGAGTCCTACAGCCAGATCTATGCGCTCTACGAAATCAGGGTGATCGACGGCAAGACGTTTGACGTCATCGACAAGAAGGCGGCCCAGCCGCTGGGCAATGCGGGAAATGTCCCGCTCGCCGGTCCGAGCCGGCCGGTCGACGCGAGTTTTCCGATCAGCTCGGGCGATGGCAACGATGACGGCCTGCACCGGGCGATCGTCGACCTGATTACGCGTAGCCTGCCGACGACGTTGGGCGACATGCATCTCGGGGCTGCCCGCTGATACCGATCAACAAACTGGGAGAACTGCTTTGGAGACGTCGATGTTTGACCGGTACTGGTTCCTGCTGGCCGTCTTGCTTGGCGTTGTCGTGATTTTCCTGGCAAGCCTGAGCTTGATCATCGGCCCCTAGGCATACATCTGTCGTCCCTGCGAAAGCAGGGACGACGGGCTACTCCGCCGCCAGCACCGTGAGCTCTGGCCACAGCGTCTTCCACCGCGCCGCCTTCGTCGCATAATTCACCGCGGAAAAATTCGCAGTCTTGTTTGGCCGTACGATCATGCCGGCGACATCGTCGAAGCCGTTCGGCGCATAGACGTCGTAACCGTTCGCACTGCGGCGGATGCCGATCTGCGTGGTCGCGGTGAGGAAGCGATCGATGCCCTCGCTCGAGCGCGACAGCGCGGGGTAGGGCAGGCCGTGCTTGTCGGGATACCAGAGATGGACGCGGGCCTGGTTGCGTGCCTCGATCGCAACCCCGAGATGGCCGTGCCGCGCCTTGAGGTCGCAGATCACGGCGTCCTCGGCCTCCCACGAGGTATCCGGATCGAAATAGAAGATGTCGTAGTCGCTGATGCCGTGATCGATCCGCCGGCCGGTCAGCACATTCCACACGGTCTGCACCAGGCAGCCCGACACCAGCCACGCATCGGGCAGGGCAAGGCGATACAGCTCGTCCGTGATCGCTTGATTGGCCGGGTTGCGCAGCGCAGCTGTGAGGAATTCGTCTTGCGTCACGACGAAACGGTCGCGTCGTGATCCCTGACCGCTTTCTTCGATGCCAGTGTGCGCCAGTGGCGGCGCAGCAACGGCTCGACGGTCGCGCGCCTGGCCTTCGACAGGCGGATCAGCACGGTCGGATAATCGCGGTAGTGATCGGTGAAGTAGAACACCTTCGGCTGGCTCTCGACCAGCATGTCGCGCTCATCCGGCGGCACGCTGGGCATCACCAGGCTGTCGCCGTCTTCCTTGAGCCGCACCAGCATCTTCTTGCGCACCTTCAGCGCCGGTGTGCCGTAGGAAGAGCCATCCTCGACCTCCGGCCACGCCAGCACCAGGGTCCTGACGTCGTCGAAGGTCACGTTGGCGAACTCACTGCACGGAGGTGAAGAAGCGTGCGAGGCGGAAGCCGGAGAGCCAGGTCCAGACCGGCTGGCTGCGGATGCCCATATCCCAGGAGCCGACCACCGCATCGGCGCGGCCGATCAGATTGTCGATCGGCAACAGGCCGACGCCGCCGTCGCGCACCGGCACGCGGCTGTCGGCGGAGTTGTCCCTGTTGTCGCCGAGCACGAACAATTGGCCCGGCGGCACCGTCACCTCGGGCGTGTTGTCGAGCCGGCCGTTGTCGCGGATCTTGAAGATCGCATGGCTGACGCCGTTCGGCAGCGTCTCGACATAACGATTCGCATCCTCGCCGCCGCCGCGATCATCCTCGGCGAAGCCGGTGCCGTCGGGCTTCAAGGCCGCCGGATGATCGTTGATGAAGAGCTGGCCCTGCCGCATCTGGATGCGATCGCCGGGCAGCCCGACCACGCGCTTGACCCAGGCCTGCGAGCGGTCGCCCGGCCAGCGGAACACGACGACATCGCCGCGCTTCGGCGTCTCGCCGAACACCCGGCCGGTCTCCGGCAGCGTGATCTGGATCGGCAGCGACGCCGCGCCGTAGCCATAGGGGAATTTCGAGGCGACCAGCGCGTCGCCGATCAGCAGGGTCGGTTCCATCGAGCCGGACGGCACGTAGAACGGCTCGGCGATCGCGCCCTTGGCGAGGAACACGACGGCCACGATCGCGGCGAGTTGCACGGCCTGCCCGCGCCAGCTGGTCGGCTTGGCCGCCACGACTTCGTTTCCGCTGCTCACTAGCCCGTTCCTCCGACCGTAATCCGTTCCATCCTGAGCGTCGGCTGGCCGACGCCGACCGGCACACCCTGGCCGTTCTTGCCGCAGGTGCCGATTCCCGTATCCAGCGCAAGATCGTTGCCGATCATGGTGATCCTGTGGAGATCGGTCGGCCCATTGCCGATCAGCATGGCGCCCTTCAGCGGCGCGCCGAGCTTGCCGTTTTCGATCTTGTAGGCCTCGGTGCACTGGAACACGTATTTGCCCGAAGTGATGTCGACCTGGCCGCCGCCGAAATTGGCGGCATACATGCCGTTCTTCACCGAGGCGATGATCTCGGCCGGGTCGCGGTCGCCGGACAGCATGTAGGTGTTGGTCATGCGCGGCATCGGCACATGGGCATAGCTCTGCCGCCTTCCGTTGCCGGTCGGCTTCATGCCCATCAGGCGGGCATTCTGGCGGTCCTGCATGTAGCCGACCAGGACGCCGTCCTCGATCAGGACGGTGCGGTTGGTCGGCGTGCCCTCGTCGTCGATCGACAGCGAGCCGCGGCGCGATGCCATGGTGCCGTCGTCGACCACGGTGACGCCCTTGGCCGCGACCTGCTGGCCCATCAGGCCGGCGAAAGCGGAGGTCTGCTTGCGGTTGAAATCGCCCTCGAGCCCGTGGCCGACGGCTTCATGCAGCATCACGCCGGGCCAGCCGGCCCCGAGCACGACGTCCATCTCGCCGGCGGGCGCCGGCACCGATTCGAGATTGACCAGCGCCTCGCGCAGTGCGCCGTCGGCGGCATCGCGCCAGGCCTTGGTCTCGATGAAGCGGGCATAGCCCTCGCGGCCGCCATAGCCCTTGCTGCCGCTCTCCTGCCGGTCGCCCTGGCCGGCGACCACCGAAATGTTGACGCGCACCAGCGGGCGGATGTCGCGATAGCTCTCGCCATCGGGCCGCAGGATCTCCACCACCTGCCAGGTCGCGGTGAGGCTGGCCGAGACCTGCCGCACCCGCGGGTCCTTGTCCCTGACATAGGCGTCGATCTCGCCGAGCAGTTTCACTTTTGCCTCAAACGCCGGACCGTCGAGCGGGTTCTCGTCGCCATAGAGCCTGACATTGGTGTGGGCCGGCGCCGCGGCGAACGTTCCGGCATAGCCGCCGCGCACCGCCGCCACCGCATCCGCCGCGCGGATCAGCGCCGGGATCGAGACGTCGGAGGAATGCGCATAGCCGACCGCGTCGTCCTTGACCGCACGCAGGCCGAAGCCTTGCGAGGTGTCATAGGTCGCCTGCTTCAGCCGGCCATTGTCGAACACCAGCGCCTCGGTCTGCCCGAACTCCAGGAACAGCTCGCCGTCATCGGCGCCTTCAAGTCCGCGCGACACCTCGCGGCGGACGGCATCGCGGTCCAGATTGGCGCGGTCGAGCAGGGAGGTGGTGGCGGGATTGGTCATGGTCACTCCGACGCAATGCGATTCCTGACGATTCCTTGTCATCCTTGCCTGAAGCGCAACTGATTGCCAGTGCGGAACCCGCATCAGGAATTTCGGGCGATTGAAGCAGAGACGAGCGCAAAACTCACCTTACAACCCGGAAACCTGAGCCGGTCCCGGTTCAGGCCTGGACGGCGATCGCTCAACATAGTGTTTGGGGCGGCAAACCGGGAGTGCCTGTGGCCATGCGGCCGATCACGCCCGTCCCCCGGGAATCCTCACCTTGTCGTCATCACCCCGCGCGCCGATCCGCCTTCCGCGGCCGGCTTTCCGGGTGGTCGCTCGATTGCGATGCCGGCTTCGGCTGCGCGCCACCGGCTGCGCCCTGCGTCGAGGTCGGAAAACCATGCTCCTGCGCCCACCGGTACAGCTCGTCGAACACCGGTTTGAGCGCCTTGGCAGACGGCGTCATCTCGTACTCAACCCGCGGCGGCACCTCGGGATAGACCGTGCGCTTGACCAGGCCGTTGGCCTCGAGATCGCGCAGCTGGGTGGTCAGCATATGCTGGGTCACGCCGGGGATCGCCTGCCGCAATTCGCCGAACCGGCGCTTGCGCTCGACCAGCTGCCAGAGGATGTCGCCCTTCCATTTCCCGGCCAGCACCGACAGCGCCCGGTGAAATTGCGCCGACAGGTCGCCGTTGCACGGCTCGGATGCCGCCGGAGGCTCGGCGGGCTCAATAGTCAATTTTTTCATACTACCTCACAAAAAGCATCCTACTTGTCCTTTTCATCTTACTCCCGAATTTAGTGCATCGAAAGCCGCGGGCCGGTTGCCGGATGGACGGGTGGCCGCGCCGTCATTTGGGGAGTCATCCATGTCAGTTGCCGTTGCCGCAGCGCCGTCACGCTGGAAATCCGTCACCCTCTGGGTCGTCAGGGGGCTTCTCGCCTTGGCCTTCGCCGCGGCGGGCGCCGCCAAGCTCTACGGCGTGCCGATGCTGGTCGCGGAATTTGAGCATATCGGGCTCGGCCAGTGGTTCCGCTATCTCACCGGATCGCTGGAGCTGCTCGGCGCGGTCCTGATCCTGGTGCCGCCGGTCGCAGCCTTCGGCGGCCTGCTGCTGAGCTGCATCATGATCGGCGCCACCATTACGCATCTGTTCCTGATCGGCGGCTCGCCGGTGCCCGCCCTGGTGCTGCTGACGTTGAGCGCGATCGTCGCCTACGCCAAGCGCAGCCAATTCGGCTTGCTCGCGAGCTTGCCGTGAGCTGGCCGCGATGCGCGTCTCTCG
>DASVOL010000943.1:0-2687 GCA_036383375.1 Bradyrhizobium sp.
CCCCTCTGCGCGACGACTTCCTGCGCCGACAGCGTGACCGTGCCGCCCACCGCGGCCCATTCGCCGATCCGGTGGGCGGTATTGGCGAGATATCCCGAGACCTCGAGCAGGCCACCCGGCGTGTAGTAGCGGTCGGTCGCATAGCCGCCAGTGCCTGCCGGCAACAAGACCAGATCGCGCGCGTCGATCCAGACGTCAGCGTTTTTCAGATTGTCCCGATCACGATTGGCGGGCGAGTCGCGCAGCTCGTTGCCCTGTACGTTGATCAGGAGATTGTTGGTCGACATCGGCAGCAGCACGCCGCGCACGCCCGAGACGTCGATGATCGATCCGCTCTCGGCGAAGACGCGGCGACCGGCGCTGACCGCCACCTGACCGCCTTGCGCCTGCGTGGTCGAGCCATCCTTGAAGTTGACGCTGCCGCCGCTGACGATCTCGATACGTCCCTGGTCGAGCCGGTCGGAAAGCAGCGAGAGGTTATCGAACTGGGCGTTGGCGATCGGGGCGTGGGTGAAGGCCTTGGAATCGGCGACCAATTGGCTGCGTTGGCTGTCGAGCGCGGTGTCGCTGCTGTCGAGCTCGGGCAGGATCGCGGTCAGGCTGCCGCCGGAGAGCGTGATGCTGCCCGCGGCATCGGAGGCCGCGTTGAGGAGATGGATGGTGCCGCGGGTGTTGACCGAGGTCGTGGCGACCAGCACGCCGTTCTGGGTGATGCTGCGACCCGCAAGCGTGATGTCGCCTTGCTGGCTGAAGATCAGGCCGGAATTGCCGACAGCCGCCACCGCGTCGCGCACGATCGGCGAGATTTCGTTGCCGCGCGTGGTCGAGGCCTGGTTGGCGTCCGTGCTGTAACCCGGCCGCAGCAGAAAGTCGTTGCCGGCAGCAAGCTGCACCTGACCTCGCGGCGCGCTGATCGATCCGGCATTGCTGACCTCGGTTCCCATCAGCAGGACGAAGCCGCCCCCCTGCGTCACCGACGACGGTGCGCTGGTCGAGATCAGCGCGCCGGCCTCGACCGTCACCGCGCCGCGGGCATCAGTGAAGCTCGGCACGTATTGGCCGCCGGCCTGCTGCGCGTAGATGCCGTTGCGCAGGAATTGGGTGTCGGTGATGTTGGCGGTCGAGGCGATCAGCGAGCCCACATTCACCTGGCTCGCACCGCCGAAGATGATGCCGTTCTGATTGATCACATAGACCGAGCCGTCGGCCTTGATGTTGCCGAGGATCTGGCTCGGCGCCGTGCTGCCGACGACGCGGTTGAGTGCCACCCAATTCGCATGGCCTTGCTGGTCGAAGGTCAGCGTGGTGCGCGCGCCGACGTTGAATGAATTCCAGTTGAGGATCGCCTGCTGCTTGGTCTGCGCGATGCCAACCTGGGTCTGACCGGCGGCATCGACGGCCTGCGTTGGCGCATTCGCGCCCTGCCATCCCGGCGCCACCTGCAGGCCGCCTGGCGTAAGGCCGTTGGGCACGGCGACCTGGGGCAGCGTCACCGAACGCTGCGAGGTCTGCGCCGCGGCGCGCGCCGCGTTCTGCAGACCCTGGATCGCCTGGATGGCACGCGTGGCCCGCGCCATCGCATCCTGCCCTTGCTTGGCGGCTGCCGCGGCGTCCTGTGCTGCCGACTGCGAAGCCGCCATCGCCGCCGCCGACGGCGACACCGTCCAGCTCGATCCGAACGGGCGCGCGACCACCGGCGTATTGGCGAGAAGTGCCACGACGCTGACGCTGCCGAACAATGCGGTGCGAACGGTCGCGCGAGTGAGAGACCTGGAGAGCCGGGGAACCATGGAATCGCTTTCTTGCGCCGGGCGACGACAACCGAAGATTTCGCGTCTCAGCGCCAGCACCGAGACCCTCGCGGCTGTGACGATCCCGAATGGGTCGACCCGCACGCCGGACTCGAAATTTTTTGCAAGGCCGCGGGACGCCTCCTCAACTCAGCAGCACAATGCCGCCAGGAAGTGTTTTCGCTTTCACGCCAAAGGCTTGTTCGAGCTGCAGGAGAACCTCGTCGATCCGATCGATATGGAAGCGGCCGTTGATCAGATGGGCGTTGAGCCCGGCATTGACGATGAAGATCCGGCCCGACCGGTACCGGTTCACCTCCTCCACCACCTTGGGCAGCGGCGTGTAACGGAAGATCAGCAATCCCTCCTGCCAGGCCGCCTCGACGGCCGGATCAATCGCGACGATGTCGCTCAAGCGCCGCTCGTCATAGGCGATCTGCTGCCTTTCACGAACAATACGGGCGTTTCCCTGATGCTCGACGCGAACCTCGCCGCCGAGGCAGGTGACACGAACCTCGGCTCCGAGGTAGCGCACGTCGAACGAGGCTTGCGATGCCACCGTTTGACCGCTGGACGCGATCACCGTCACCGGTCGTGACTGCTGCGGGGCCGTCGCAATCGATGCCTGTCCCGTGATCAACTCGATCCGGCTGGTGTCGCCATGATCCGGGCGCAGGGCGATGCTGGTTCGTGTGTCGAGGTTGATCGACACGTTGCCGCTCAAGGCAACCTTGCGCTGCTCTCCCGTACCGGTCCGGTAGTCGGCCGCAAGTTCGGACCATGACGGCCAGAGTTCGAGCGGGGGCCGTAGCGTCACCGCGCCGACGGCGGCAGCGGCCGTCGCAAGTCCCCCGCCGAGCACAAGCCTGCGGGTCATCACGCGCTTGGCTTCGCCGT
>DASVOL010000944.1:0-2007 GCA_036383375.1 Bradyrhizobium sp.
GGCTGGTCGTGCATGTAGCACATGCCGATCAGCGCGCGCAGCACGTCCTCGGCGCTGATGTCGTCGCGGATCGCGCCGGCCGCGACGGCGCGCGCGAGCAGGGTGCCGATCGCCTTGGTGAGGCGATCGAACGAATAGGCGTGCAACTCGGTCGAGCCATGCGCGACCAGCGCCAGCGCGGCGACCATGCCCTTCTTGGTCGCGACGAATTCCACATTGGCGCGCAGCCAGCGCCGCAGCGCCTCGACCGGCTCGGGCGCGCATTGCAATTGCTCGGCAAGGTCGCCGAGTTGCTCGACCTCGCGGCGATAGACCGCCTCATACAGCGCCTCGCGGGTCGGGAAGTGGCGATACAGCGTACCGATGCCGACGCCGGCATGGCGCGCGACGGCCTCCAGACTCGCCTCGCTGCCGCCGGCCGAAAACACGGCCTTGGCCGCTTCCAGCACGCGCTCGCGGTTGCGCACGGCGTCGGCGCGCGGCTTGCGGACAATTTCTGGTGATGAAGCGGCCATTCCTTTTTCTTTTTACCCTCCCTTGTAAACGGAGGATGCCTCCGTATATGGCGACCAGCACCGGGCCTGACAAGGCGCGCCGATCATGCATCGGCGGCCACGGGTTCGCGTTGCCTCGATTCCACCCGACCATACACGGATCGGAGCGCCTTGCATGAATCTCCCAATCAGTCTCACCATCAACGGTGTCCGCCGGGATATTGCCCTCGACGACCCCCGCATCACCCTGCTCGACCTGTTGCGTGAGCGGCTCGACCTCACCGGAACCAAGAAGGGATGCGACCGCGGCCAGTGCGGCGCGTGCACCATCCTGGTCGACGGCCGCCGCATCAATTCCTGCCTCGCGCTCGCCGTCAGCCATGACGGTGCCGAGATCACCACCATCGAAGGCGTCGGCCGCGGCGGCGAGCTGCACCCGGTGCAGGCCGCCTTCATCGCCCATGACGGCTTCCAGTGCGGCTTCTGCACTCCGGGCCAGATCATGAGCGGCATCGGCCTGATCCAGGAAGGGCAGGCCGGCGACGACCCCGAGCGGGTGCGCGAATGCATGAGCGGCAACCTCTGCCGCTGCGGCGCCTATCAGGGGATCACCGAAGCCGTGCTCGAGGCACAATCCAACATCACAGCCAGCAAGCAGAGGCGCTCCGCATGATGAATTTCGACTATGTCAGGCCGGCGAGCGTCGCGGATGCGATCGCGGCGGCTTCCGAGAAGGGCGCGAGCTATCTCGCCTCCGGCACCAATCTGCTCGACCTGATGAAGGGCGGCGTCAGCCGGCCGAGCCGTCTCGTCGACGTCACGCGCCTGCCCGGGCTCGATCGCATCGAGCATCTCGCCGACGGTGCCTTGCGCATCGGCGCGCTGGTGCGCAACGCCGATCTCGCCCATGACGCCGCGTTCGCGCGCAACTATCCGGCGGTCGCCGAGGCGCTGCTGTCGGGTGCGTCGGCGCAACTGCGCAATGCCGCGACCGTCGGCGGCAATCTGATGCAGCGGACACGCTGCGCCTATTTCTACGATGCCGGCAGCGCCTGCAACCGGCGCTGGCCGGGTGCCGGCTGCGACGCGCTGAAGGGCGAGAACCGCCTGCACGCGGTGCTCGGCTGGAGCGAGGGCTGCATTGCCACGCACCCGTCGGACTTCTGCGTGCCGCTGGTGGCGCTCGACGCCGTCGTCGAGATCGAGGGCAAGGGCGGCCGGCGCGAGCTGCCGCTGGAGGCATTGCATCGTCTGCCCGGCGAGACGCCGGAGCGCGAGACTGCGCTGGAGCGGGGTGACCTGATCGTCGCGCTGCGGCTGCCAACCGAGGCGCAAGGCTTTGCTCGCCATGCCCGCTACATCAAGGTGCGGGAGCGCACGTCCTATGCCTTCGCCGTGGTCTCGGCCGCCGCTAGCCTTCGCATCGAGGACGGCAAGATCCGCGAGGCGCGGCTTGCGCTCGGCGGCGTCGCGGCAAAGCCGTGGCGGGCGCGGGAGGCCGAGCAGGTGCTCG
>DASVOL010000945.1:0-2233 GCA_036383375.1 Bradyrhizobium sp.
GCAAGCCGCAGCTGCTCACCATCAGCACCGGGCTCGACGCGCTGTCGCATGCGCTGGAGAGCATCTGGAACGTCAACAACAACCCGGTGTCGGCCAACCACGCGGTGGCGGCGGCGCGCGGCGTTCTCGACGTGCTGCCGAAGCTCGCGAGCGACCTGGGCAATCTCGAGCTGCGCAGCCGGATGGCGCAGGCGGCGCTGTTCGCTGGTCTGGCGTTCTCCAACACCAAGACCGCGATCGCGCATTCGCTGTCCTATCCGATCACGCTGCGGCACGGCGTGCAGCACGGCATCGCCTGCTCGTTCTCGCTGCCGATGGTGCTGCGCAGCGTCAAAGGGGCGGGCGGGCTTTGCGAGGACAGCCTCCGGCAGATTTTTGGCGCCGACCTTGCGCGTGCGGCCGACGATCTCGAGGACTTCATGGCGCGGCTCGGCATCTCCTGCAATCCGGCCGCCTACAGGATCGAGCGCAGCGAATGGCACGCGTTGATCGCGGACTCGCTCGAGGGCGAGCGCGGCCGCAATTTTCTGGGATCGAAGGAACGGCTGATCGAGGCATCGCAGACGCTGCGGATGCCGAGCGCGGCGAGCGCGTGACGACGGCATAGCGACACGGAGAGATATCATGCAAGACAATCGCAAGACCATCACCGTCAACGGACGGCATTACGACGCGCCGACGCGGCCGACGGTCGTGATCTGCCTCGACGGTTCGGAGCCCGGCTATGTCGAGCAGGCGATCGAGGCCGGCGTTGCACCGACCTTCGCGCGCTTCATGAAGGAGGGCGCGCATGTTCATGCCGCGAGCGTGATCCCGAGCTTCACCAATCCCAACAACCTCTCGATCATCACCGGACGGCCGCCCGCGGTGCACGGCATCGCCGGCAATTATTTCTACGACACCGCGAACGACGCCGAAGTCATGATGAACGATCCGAAATTCCTGCGCGCGCCGACCATCCTCGCCGGTGTCCATGACGCCGGCTACAAGGTCGCCGCCGTCACCGCAAAGGACAAGCTGCGCACCCTGCTGGCCTATGGGCTCGACTATGCGAGCGGCCGCGCCATCGCGTTCTCGTCGGAGAAGGCCGACCAGGCCACCAAGGCCGCCAACGGCATCGACAAGGTGCTCGACTTCGTCGGCCTGCCGCTGCCCGAGGTCTATTCGGCCGATCTGTCGCGCTTTGTCTTCGCGGCCGGCGTCAAGCTGGTCGAGCGGCATCGTCCCGATTTGATGTACCTGTCGACCACCGACTACATCCAGCACAAGGTCGGGCTCGGCACCAAGGTCGCCAACGACTTCTACGCGATGATCGACGGCTATCTTGCCGAGCTCGACGCGCTCGGCTGCAACATCGTGGCGACCGCCGACCACGGCATGAACGACAAGTTCTTGCCCGACGGCAAGCCCGACGTGATCTACCTCCAGGACGTCATGGACGACTGGACGGGGAAGGGCGCCGCAAGGGTGATCCTGCCGATCACGGATCCCTATGTCGCCCATCACGGCTCGCTCGGCTCGTTCGCGACGATCTACACGCCCGAGGGGGCCGACGTCGACACGCTGCTGATGCGGCTGCGCGACATCAAGGGTGTCGAGGTGGCGGTGAAGCGCAACGATGCCTGTGCCCGGTTCGAGCTGCCGCCGGACCGGATCGGCGACATCGTCGTGATCTCGACCAGGCACAAGGTGCTCGGCACCAGCGAAGCCCGCCACGATCTGTCCGGCCTGACCGAGCCGCTGCGCTCGCATGGCGGGCTGACCGAGCAGCGGGTGCCGCTGATCGCCAACCGCAGGATCGCGCTGCCGGCCGGTCATGCCTTGCGCAACTTCGACGCTTTCGACGTCGCGCTCAACCGCATCCAGTGACGGCTTTCAAGGACACCACCATGAACATCCAGAGCCCGGCCGTTCGCCATGAGCAGATGCGGATCGCAGGCAGCCTCGTCGACACCGACGAGCATGTCGAGGTCTTCAATCCCTATACCAACAAGGTGGTAGGCACTGTCCCGGCGGCGCGTCCGGAGCATGTGCGCAGTGCGTTTGCCAAAGCGGCGGCGTTCAAGCCGAAGCTGACGCGCTACGAGCGCCAGCGCATCCTGCTGCGCACCGCCGAGATCCTGGCGGGCCGCAAGGAGGAGTTCGCGCGGCTGATCACCGCCGAGTCCGGCCTGTGCTGGAAGGACTCGCTCTACGAGGCCGGCCGCGCCTACGACGTCTATTCGTTTGCCGG
>DASVOL010000946.1:0-3531 GCA_036383375.1 Bradyrhizobium sp.
TCGATCTGCGCGAGATCGATGAACTGGCCCTGCCCTGTGAGCTTGGCGTGGATCAGCGCGGTCAGCACCGCGGCAGCGCCGTTGAGCCCGCCGACGGCGTCGCCGAACGCGGTATGGCTCATCACCGGCGGGCCGCCGGCATCGCCGACGACACTGGGCAGGCCGGAGCCCTGCTCCAGGGTCGAGCCGTAAGCGCGGCAATCGCGATGCACGCTGCCGGCGCCGAACGCCGACATCGACATCATCACCAGCTTCGGATTGAGCTTGCTCAGCACCTCGTAGCCGAGGCCGAGCTTGGGCAGCACCTCGACCGAGTAATTGTCGACCACGAGATCAGCATCGGCGAGCAGGCGCTTGGCCAGCGCAAGCCCCTTCGGCCGGGTCAGATCGAGCGTGATGCCGCGCTTGTTGCGGTTCATGATGCAGTAGCGCACCGACTTCTCGTACATCTGCTCCAGCACATAGGCCGGGCGGCGGTCGACGCCGCGCCACCAATCCGGATATTGGGTCGCCTCGATCTTGATGACGTCGGCGCCGAGATCGGCGAGCGTGCGGGTGCAGATCGGCCCGGCCCAGCCCATCGAGAAGTCGACGACGCGGATGCCCTCGAGCGGCAGGCGATCGGTCGGAGAAGGCTTCGGCGCCGGCACCCGCGGCGCGGCATCACGCCTCGCCTGCTGCTCGCCGAGATCAGGCACGCGGCCACCGCGAAGTGGCGGCGTTCCCATCAGCCGCTGCATTGTGCCGGCGGAAAAGCCGGTCTCGTCGCCGACTGCAATCGGAACGATGGCGCCGCGCGCACGCTTTTCTTCATCGGCAATGAGATCGGCAATCTCCGGCACCGGCACGATCGGGATCTTGCGCTTGAGGCCCTCAACGAACCATTCCTGTGCGGTGCGCTGCTTGAGCTTCGGCAGGATCTTGCCTTCGATCTCGGCGACGCGTTGCAGCCGGTCGACGCCCATGACCAAGGTCGGATCGTCGCGCAGATCGGTGAGCCCGAGCATCTCGCAGAACGCGCGCCACTGCGCCGGGGTCACCGTGGTGACACCGAGCCAGCCTTGCCTGGTCTCGTAGATGCCGACCGGAAAGGTCGGCCAGAACCGGTTGACGCCGATCCGCCGCATGATGTCGCCGCGCTGGAACGCCTCGAACATGATGTATTCGGTGACGGCGATCGAGGCCTCGAACAGGCTGAGATGGCTTTCGCGCCCGTGCCCGTCCTGCATGCGGCCGAGCACCGACGAGGCCGCCGCGATGAAACCCCACAGCCCGCCAAGAATTCCGGTCTGGAAGTCAGGCGCGTGCATCGGCGGTCCCTGCTCGGGTCCGACCAGCTTCACGAGGCCGGTCAATGCACGGATCGTGGAGTCGGTCGCGGCGAAATTGGCATAGGGACCGCGATCGCCGAACCAGGTGAGGTCGAGATGGATCAGGCCCGGATTGTTCCGCTTGATCGCATCGAGATCGATGCCGGGACAATTGGCCGCATCGATGCCGCGCCCATCGAGCAGGATATCGCAGCCGGCAATCAGCTCATGCAGGCGCGAGGTGGCGCTCGCGTCGCGCTGGTCGAGCACGACGCTCGATTTGTTGAAATTGAGAAACGCGAACCATGCGCTGTGCCCCTGCGGCGTCAGCGGCGCAATGCGGCGAAGCGGATCGCCCGCCGGTGGCTCGATCTTCTGCACATCGGCGCCGAAATCAGCGAACAGCCGCGCGCAATAGCTCGTCGCCGCCGCACTTCCGATCTCGACTATCCGCAGATGCGACAACGCGCCCATCACGCTTCCTCGCGACAAAATGACCAGCCGACGACATCGACTGATTCAGTTTCTTGTTGCCTGAACTTGAAGCCGCGCCGACATTGTGATGCAAGTGGAATTTTCTTCCGCTTGACGGAATTCGCTGGAATGCCGCAGCACTTTGCAACGAGCGTGCGTTGACGGTCTGCCGCCGTGCGGTTGACGCATTGCTCGATCCGCTATTGTGCTCTCTTCAACACCAACAAACGCCGGGCAGGAAACCATGAGCAAATCCACCACCATCAAAAGCGTCGAGACGCTCGCCTGCGATGCCGGCTGGCGGAATTATCATTTCGTCAAGGTGACGACGTCGGATGGGCTGGTCGGCTGGAGCGAGTATGACGAGGGCTTTGGCGCGCCCGGCGTGACCGCGGCGATCGAGCGGCTGTCGGCGCGCGTGGTCGGCAAGAACGCGTTCGAGCACGAGCGCATCTATGTGGAACTGTTCGCCGCGACGCGCCCCGCCGCCGGCGGCGTGGTGGCGCTGGCGCTCGGCGCCATTGAGAATGCGCTGCTCGACGTCAAGGCCAAGGCGCTCGGCGTGCCCTGCTACGATCTGCTCGGCGGCAAGATCCGCGACCGCGTGCGGGTCTATTGGTCGCATTGCGCGACCTGGCGCATCAATCATCCCGACTGGTACAAGCCGGCCATATCAGATCTCGACGGCGTCAAGGCGATCGGGGCCGAGGTGCGCGAGAAGAAATTCTCGGCGATGAAGACCAACATCTTCGTCTATACCGACGGCAAGCCGCAAGGCTGGCGTCCCGGCTTCGGCGTGCCGTTCCAGCCCGAGATCAATGTCGATCGAACCGTGCTGCGCAATCTCTGCATGCATCTGGAGGCGATCCGCGACGGCGCGGGGCCGGATGTCGATCTCCTGCTCGATCTCAACTTCAACGCCAAGACCGAAGGCTATCTGAAGATCCTGCGCGCCATCGAGAAGATGGACATGTTCTGGGTCGAGATCGACACCTTCAACCCGCAGGCGCTCGGCTATATCCGCCGCCAGAGCCCGCACCCGATCTCGTCCTGCGAGACGCTTTTGGGCCTACGCGAATTCCTGCCCTATTTCACCGAGCAGGCGATGGATGTCGCGATCATCGACACGCCGTGGAATGGGGTCTGGCAATCGATGAAGATCGCCGCGGCCGCCGAGCATTTCGAGGTCAACGTCGCGCCGCATAATTTCTACGGCCATCTCTGCACCATGATGAACGCGCATTTCTGCGCCGCGGTGCCGAACCTGCGCATCATGGAGACCGACATCGACCGCCTCGCCTGGGACCACGAGCTGTTCACCCACGTGCCGGAGTTCGTCGACGGCCATCTCGTCATCCCGGATCGGCCGGGCTGGGGCACCGAGCCGAACGAGGAAGGCCTGCGCGCCCATCCGCCGAAGAACAAGGGCGGGCTGCTGAATTATGGGCTGAAGAAGTAGGCGGTCACGCTATCAGACCCGTCATCCTGAGGTGCGAGCCTTGCGGCGCACTTGCGCCGCTGGGCGAGCCTCGAAGGATGCACGGCCACCAGCCGGGCCGTCGACCCTTCGAGGGCCGCTGAAGAAGCGGCCACCTCAGGGTGACGGTGATAGGGCGACGAACTTCGCAGACCGCGAAGCAAATCGTCGCCAACAACACCACTGTTACTCCGTCATCCTGAGGTGCGAGCGCAGCGAGCCTCGAAGGATGCACGGCCACCGGCCGGGCCGTCGACCCTTCGAGACGCG
>DASVOL010000947.1:0-3524 GCA_036383375.1 Bradyrhizobium sp.
CGACGTCACGCTGGCCTATCCGTGGCTCGGCTGCGGCAAATGCCCGACCTGCCTCGGCGGCGACGAGAACATGTGCGCGATCAAGCCGAATGCGCTCGGCGTCTATTGCGACGGCGGTTATGCCGATCACATGACGGTGCCGCATCCGAAATATCTGCTCGACCTCAAGGGGCTCGATCCCGTCACGGCCGCGCCTTACGCCTGCTCTGGCGTCACGACCTACAGCGCACTCAAGAAGGTCGAGAAGGATCTCGACACGCCGATCGTAATCTTCGGCGCCGGTGGTCTCGGCCTGATGGCGCTCTCGCTATTGAAGGCGATGGGCGGCAAGGGCGCGATCGTGGTCGATATCGACGCCAGGAAGCGCGAGGCCGCCGAGGCGGCCGGTGCACTCGCCACTGTCGACGGCAAAGCGCCCGACGCGCTGGAGCAGCTCATCAAGAAGGCGGGTCAACCGATCCGCGCCGCGATCGACCTGGTCGGCAACGCCCAGACCTCGCAGCTCGGCTTCGACTGCCTGACCAAGGGCGGCAAGCTCGTGATCGTCGGCCTGTTCGGCGGCGGCGCGACCTGGGCATTGCCGCTGATCCCGATCAAGGCGGTCACCATCCAGGGCAGCTATGTCGGCAATCTGCGCGAGACGCAGGAGCTGCTCGACCTGGTGCGGACCAAGAAGATTCCGGCGATCCCGGTCACGCCGATGCCGCTGGCAAAGGCGAACGAGGCGCTGACCAATCTGCAGAAGGGCCAGCTGGTCGGCCGCGCGGTGCTGACGCCTTAGTTTTCTCTGCTGTCATTCCGGGGCGATGCGAAGCATCGAAGCCGGAATCTCGAGATTCCGGGTTCGCTTCGCGCCCTGGAATGACGGTCATCTTTCGGAGCTTCCCATGTCCGCCAACGACGCACTCCACATCGCAGTTCTCGGTGGCGACGGCATCGGTCCCGAGGTGATGGCGCCGGCGCTCGACGTGCTGCGCAAGATCGAGGCCTCGGCCGGCCTCAAATTCCGCTTCACCGAAGCGCCGGCCGGCGCAGGCCATTACAAGCAGACCGGCAAGTCGATGCCGGAGAGCACGATCCGGCTGTGCGAGGAGGCCGACGCGATCCTGCTCGGCGCCTGCGGCCTGCCGTCGGTGCGCTACCCTGACAACACCGAGATCGCGCCGCAGATCGAGTTGCGGATGATCTTCGATCTCTATGCCGGCGTGCGGCCTGCGCGATTGATCCCGGGCGTGCCGAGCACGATTGTCGGCGCCGATCAGAAGGGCATCGACCTCGTCGTGATCAGGGAATCGACTGAGGGCCTGTTCGCCTCGATGGGCAAGGGCGTCGTCACCGACAGCGAGGCGCGCGAGACGATGGTGATCACGCGCCGAACCTCGGAGCGGCTGTTCGCGTTCTCGTTCCGGCTTGCCGAACGCCGCAAGGCACGGGGCCGCGTCGGCGGCGGGCTGACCTGCGTCGACAAGGCGAACGTGTTCAAGGCGTTCGCGTTCTTCCGGAGCATCTTCGACGAGACCGCGCAGCGTCATCCCGACGTCAGGGCCGATCACCTCTACATCGACGCGGCTGCGGCCGCGCTGGTGAAGCGCCCCTGGGACTTCGACGTCATGGTGACCGAGAACATGTTTGGCGACATCCTGTCCGACCTCACAGCCGGCCTGATCGGCGGCATGGGCATGGCGCCGTCGGCCGACATCGGCGACCGCTACGCGGTGTTTCAGCCGTGCCATGGCACGGCGCCCGATATCATGGGGCAGGGCAAGGCCAACCCGACTGCGATGATCCTGTCGGCAGCGATGATGCTGGACTGGCTCGCCGACAAGCATGGCCTCGAGAGCGCCGCCGAAGCTGCCGAAAGCATCGAGCGCGCGGTCGACAAGGTCTATGCCGGCGGCATCAAGCCGTTCGAATTTGGCGGCAGCAACGGCACCGCCGATGTCGCGAAGGCCGTGCTGGCGGCGCTCTAGGCGACACGATCGAAGCGCGCAACCGCCACCAAAGCCGTGAAAGCAGTTAGTGCCAGGCGTTCGAAGTCAGCCGCTCGGGCCGGCTGATCTCCCCGAGAAATCCTCCGTTGTGTGCCAGCATCGTGTAGCCAGCCGGAGCATACAGATTCTCAAGCACGAGCAGTTGCTGACGCTTGGGCAGTTTGGCGTATACCTCTTCGAGCGCCACCGAATTGAGTTTGCTTCGCGGATCGGTGCGTGCGACCGGCATTGCAAAGCGGGCATCAAGCCTCGACTCCACCAGCAGCCCATTTCGCTCCATGGTGAAGCCGTAAGGTACGCATGCCGTAAAACTGTCCGAAACGATTTTCCCGATGGTTTCTAGCGTGTACAGGACTTCGTAATGGTTGACATACGCGTCGACGATCATGGGATCAACGTCTGTTGGGTCTTGAATCGCCCAACCATACGGGAAGTTCGTGAATCCGAGGCGTTTTGCTGACTCGATCTTGTGTCCCAATTGATCTTGGCCGTGAAGGTGACTGAGCAGCCTCTTCCTGCGCATCCTCTCTCCGGAGCCGTATTCTCCGTACACGTAAAAAAGCAGCACGCCGCGGCTGGTGAGGAGGCGAGACAGCCGATCGATCGCTTCGGCAGGCCGTTGCAGATGATGTAATACACCCATGCACATGATCACATCGAACGGTCCGTCTTGCGGATCCGCGGTCATGATGTCTCCGACCCGGAACGAAACCCGCGCACCGGGGAATGCTTGTTTTGCGCGTTCCGCGCAAGCGATCGAATTTTCCGAATAGTCGATCCCGACATAATCATTGTCCGGAAACGCCGCAGCGAGCTCCAGCAATCGCAGGCCGGTGCCGGTGCCCGCATCGAGAATTCGCTTTCCCTGGAGGTGGTACCCGCAATCCAGACGAAGCAACTTCACGAGATTGACGAGTTCTCGGTACCCGCCATTGCTTGACGTGTTGGTGGGATAAGGAAATGCCTCGTACTGACTCTTGAGCATATCGACGTACTTCAAGGTGGATCTCCCTTCCGCTGATGTCAGTTACGTTCGTCGGAACCGCATGCTCTCTATTTCGGCGGCTGATGTGCTCGGCGGGAACGGCCATGACGGCCGGCTACGGCAAGAGCGTCGTATCGCCGTCCATCGGACCGACGTACCAGCCATTGCCGTCGGCGAGGAATCGGCCGAGAGATTCGTCTGCCGTCCGGTAGACCAGCGGATCGGTCGGATAGGTCCTGACGTAGGGCCTCCAGCGCATCAGTATCCGTCGCACGTGCGCGGGCAGTCCCACCACCTCGAAGAAGTCGTCGCCGGCGGCGACGGCGGTTGCGTAAGCTGCCTTCAGCAGCGCCTCGGTCGCCTCCGGATCGTCCTGTTCCGCCAGGATGTCGGCCAGCATCGCGCGTCGCAGGCCGGTCATGCGGTCGGTCGAATGCTCCACGATGGCGTAACCGGCCAGGCGTCCGGCCCGGCGGCAGCACAATACGGCGGCCCGCGACGAACCGCCGGGGATGGTGAAGTGCCAGCGTAGCGAAGCGGCGCCGCGG
>DASVOL010000948.1:0-3242 GCA_036383375.1 Bradyrhizobium sp.
TATGGTCGTGCAACGCAAACAGGAAGCGTCCAATGAACGAGCAGTCGCGCAAGCCGTCGCTGAGCCGAGACGTCGGCGGACGCAAGACCATGGTGCAGGAACTGGCCGATCTGTCGGCCGTGGTGGTCGCGCCGGTCGACGATCAGGTCGGCATGTTGCTGCGCGAACTGCAGCGATTCAGGATGCGGGTGCGCCAGGTCTGGCCGATGCCGGAGAGCGTGCCGGCCGATGCCGACGTGGTGTATTGCGAATATTCACCGGATCTCGCGCGGCGCCTGCCGTGGATTCCAGGCGATGCGCGTTCCGCGCTGGTCGTGATCCTGCCCGCGACGGAAGCGGTTCACGCCGATGCGCTGTGTCATGCGACGCCCAACGCGGTTCTGCCGCGGCCGTTCACGCAGAATGCAGTGTTGTCCAGCCTCGTGCTGGCGCGCAGCCAGTTCAGCTACGAACGGCGGCTGCGCAGCAAGATCGAGAAGCTCGACGACAATCTGCGCTCGATGCGCACGGTGGAACGCGCCAAGGCCATCCTGATGGCAACGCGCCAGATGCCGGAAACCGAAGCCTATGGATTCATCAGACGGCAGGCGATGGATCGTCGCGTGTCGGCAAGTGCAGTCGCCGCGGCGATTGTTGACTCGTTCGAACTGCTTGGCTACGATCATCAACAGTAAGCCCCAATAGCGGGGCCGGCGGCGACAGCGCCGCCTTCGACACAACCGGCAACAAAGCCCTCCCAATGCTCGCGTAAGCGCGCATCGGGAGGGCTTTTTGTTTTTTCAGTCCTGAAGGGAGCTAGGGATGAGCATTTCACGGCGGACTTTGCTGAGGAATACCGCGGCGCTTGGCGCATTTGCCGGCGCCGGACTGCCGCATATCTGGATCAAGAACGCCGACCTCGCTTACGCCGCGGGCGGCGAGATCAAGGTCGGCGTGCTGTTCTCGCTGACCGGAACGACCGCGATCATCGAGGAATCGCTCAACAAGGCGACGCTGCTCGCGATCGAGGAAATCAACGCCGCCGGCGGCATCAAGGGCAGCAAGATCGTTCCGATCGTCGAGGATCCCGCATCGGATCCGGCGACGTTCTCGGAGAAGGCCCGCAAGCTCGTCGTCGGCGACAAATGCGTCAGCGTGTTCGGCTCCTACACCTCGGCGAGCCGCAAGGCGGTGCTTCCGGTCTTCGAGCGGCAGAACAATCTCTATTGGTATCCGACGCTCTACGAGGGCCGCGAGTGCTCCAAGAACGTCATCTACACCGGAGCGGTGCCGAACCAGCAGCAGGATGAGTTCGTGCCGTGGCTGGTCAAGAAGTTCGGCAAGAAGTTCTATCTGATCGGCTCCAACTACATCTATCCGAAGGAAGAGAACAACTACTGCAAGAAGCTGCTCGAGAAGCTCGGCGGCGAGGTCGTGGCGGAAGAATATGTGCCGCTCGGCCATTCCGAATTCTCTTCCGTCATCAACAAGATCCGCTCGACGCAGCCGAACGTGATCTTCTCCACCGTGGTCGGCGATTCCGTGGTCGCACTGCATCGTCAGTACAAGGCGGCCGGTCTCGATCCCGAGAAGATGCCGATGGCGAGTCTCACGACCTCCGAGAACGAGGTCGCGGCGATGGGCGGCGAGGCTGCCGCCGGTCACTTCACCTCGGCGCCGTACTTCATGGTGCACAAGTCGCCCGAGAACGAGAAGTTCGTCGAGGCCTACAAGAAGCGATGGGGCGCCGACAAGGTAACGCATTTCGTCTCCGAGGCCTGCTACTTCCAGACCTATCTGTTCAAGCAGGCGGTCGAGAAGCTTGCCACCAGCGACCTCACGCCGCCGAACATCCGCGACGCGGTCAAGGGCCAGAGCATGATCGCGCCGCAGGGCAAGGTTCAGATCGAGCCGGAGAATCTGCACACCTGGCTGTGGCCCAAGATCGCGCAGGCGAAGTCGAACGGCCAGTTCGAGATTCTCGTCGAGGCCAAGGATTGGCTGAAGCCGGTGCCTTACGCGGCCTATCCCGGGCAGTCCTGCACCGAAAAGGGCCTGGTCGAGAAGAGCTGACGGGGGCCGACGACGGCCGTCGGCGTGCGGCGCCGGCGGCCGGCTTCCGGCAACGAAAGCGGTCTCTCGCACACATGCGAGGGGCGCAGGGCGCACCAAATCGAATCTCGAAAGCGGATCCCGACGTGGACCAATTCATCGAACAAATCGTCACAGGCCTCAGCATCGGGTCGATCCTGCTGCTGGTGGCGTTGGGACTGTCCATCATCTACGGCTCGATGGGCATCATCAATCTCGCCCATGGCGAGTTCGTGATGCTCGGCGCTTACGCCGCCTGGGTGTTCCACACCTATCTGGGGCTCGGCCTGCTGGCGAGCCTCGTTCCGATCTTCCTGGTGGTGGCTACCTTCGGCTGGGTCATCGAACGCTACGTCCTGAGCCTGCTCAATAATCGGCCGCTCGATACGATCCTTGCGACCTGGGGCGTCGGCATCATGCTGCAACAGGCGGTGCGGCTGATGGTCGGCAGCGAGCTGCGCTATGTGCAGCTGCCGCCGGCGCTGGCCGACAGCATGAACGTGTTCGGCATCCCGATATCGTCGTATCGCGTGTTCCTGTTCGTCGTGTCGATCGCGCTGTTCGGGGCGACCTGGGTGCTCATGAACCGCACCACGGTCGGGATGAAGCTGCGGGCCATCATCCAGGACCGCTCGGTCGCCGCCTCGTTCGGCATCAACGCCAAGCGGGTCTACGCGCTGACCTTTGCTTATGGCGCGGGCCTTGCCGGACTTGCCGGTGCGCTGGTGTCGCCGCTCAAGAGCGTGTCGCCCGATATGGGCACCGGCTACGTGGTCGACGCCTTCATGGTGGTCGTGCTCGGCGGCGTGCAGAGCCTTGCGGGCACCGTGGCGAGCGCCTTCATCCTCGGCGAGCTCTCGGGCGGCATCGCCTTCCTGCAGAACGACACGGTGGCCAAGACCATCGTGCTGCTCGCCATCGTCGTGCTCATCCGTTTCCGCCCCGAGGGGCTTTTCACCGCACGCGTGCGGGCCTGAGACAGATCGCTCATCTATGCCGTCGAATGCTCCTAACTCCAGCGGATTGCAGCGCCTGATCGCGCAGCTTGCACCTCTGCTGATCGTCTGCGCCCTGGTGTTCGCGCTCCCGGTGCTGCTCAACAACGACTTCCTGCTCAACAAGGTCGCGCGCTATCTGGTGCTGGGCATCCTCACGATATCGCTCGGGCTGTC
>DASVOL010000949.1:0-1588 GCA_036383375.1 Bradyrhizobium sp.
TGCGAAGCTCGATGGGCAGTTTCATGGCTACGCGCTCGTCCTTGCGGAGCGGGCCATGGCGCAGGCGAAGCAGCGCGACGCGGAGATTGCCAAGGGCATCTGGCGCGGCCCGCTGCATGGCATTCCGATCGGGCTGAAGGACCTCTGCTACACGACGTTTGCACCGACCGCGGGCGGCACGACGATCCATGCGAAGTTCGTGCCGTCATTTAATGCCACGATCGTGGACCGGCTCGAGCTCGCCGGTGCGATCACGCTTGGCAAGCTCAAGATGACGGAGGGCGCCTATACCAGCCATCATCCGGCTGTTCAGGCCCCGCTCAATCCGTGGAACGTAAACTACTGGGTCGGCTCCTCGTCGAGCGGATCGGGCGTCGCGACGTCGGCGGGCCTCTGCTACGGCTCGATCGGCAGCGACACCGGCGGCTCGATCAGGTTTCCGTCGGCGACCTGCGGCCTGACCGGCATCAAGCCGACCTGGGGTCGCGTCAGCCGACATGGCGTCTTCCCGCTGGCGGACTCGCTCGATCACGTCGGACCGATGTGCCGCAGCGCCGGCGACGCCGGAGCAATGCTTGGCATCATCGCGGGCGCGGACGCCAACGATCCGACTACCTTGCGGGCGCCGGTGCCGAACTATCTGGCCGGCGTCGGCGAGAGCATCCGCGGCTTGAGGATCGGCGTCGATCGCAGATACACCCAGGAGGGGATCGATCGGCAGGTCGTCGCCGCTTTGGTGCAGGCCGAACGCACGCTCGCCGATCTCGGCGCCGAGATCCGCGAGGTGCATTTCCCGCCCTATCAGAAGCTCATCAGCCAGTGGATTGCGATGTGCTCAGTGGAGACGGCGGAGGCGCATCTGGACAACTACCCGTCGCGGAAGTCGGAATATGGACCGGACCTCGCACAGCTGATCGAGCAGGGCAGGGCGACGAGCGGCGTCGATATCGCGGCGATCCATCATGAGCGCCTGAAGTTCAGCGGCAGCCTCGCCGCCATGTTCGAGGATATCGATCTGCTGCTAATCCCCACGATGCCGGTGCCGATCCCGACGCTGACCAAGATGAGCGAGTACGGCGCCGATCCCAACGTGCTCCTGAATATCCTGCGCTTCACGGCGGTGTTCGACTTCTCGGGCAGCCCGACCATCACGCTGCCGATGGGCATGGCGTCGGACCAGATGCCGCTCAGCATGCAGCTGGTCGGCCCGCATCTGTCAGAGGACGTGCTGGTCCGCGCCGGCGCCGCGCACCAGTCGGTGACGGACTGGCATACGCGGCGGCCGCCGATCGAATGAAGCTTCCTCAATCGCCTTCCATGCCGGGCCTGATCAGGCCTTGCCGGCAAGCCTGGCCGCGATCGCGCGGTAGCCGCGCATCCACATGTGATCGAGATCGAGGTCCATCGGCAGCGGCTGCGAGGAGACGCGCGCGATCACGGTCTCGTTCGTCGGATCGATGTAGATCCACTGGCCGTGGATGCCGACCGCAGCAAACGGCGTTTCGCGCCGGTCGAGCGTGTACCATTTGTTGCGGTAATTGCCGTTCGGAAACACCTTGGTCAGGTCGCCGCGCGACCACGCCTCGGC
>DASVOL010000950.1:0-3491 GCA_036383375.1 Bradyrhizobium sp.
CGGCGGCAGCTTGCCACCACCTCGCCGCGCTGGTTGGTCATGGTGTGCTCGAACTCGACGATGCCCTGGGTCGGCCGCGACTTGCTGGCGCGCTTGCCGATAATCTTGGTGTGCGCCTTCAGCGTGTCGCCGTGGAACACCGGCTTCGGAAACTTGACGTCGGTCATGCCGAGATTTCCGACCGTGGTTCCCAAGGTCGTGTCGTAGACGCTCATGCCGATCATGATGCCGAGTGTGTAGAGGCTGTTGAACAGCCGCTGGCCGAACTCGGTCTTCTCGGAGAAATGCGCATCGAGGTGCAGCGGCTGCGGGTTCATGGTCAGGAGGCTGAACATGGTGTTGTCCATCTCCGTCACGGTCCGGCTGAACTCGTGATGGAATTCCCGCCCGACCTCGAACTCTTCGAAATACAATCCAGCCATTTACCGTCCCTTGTAGTTGGGCGTCCGCTTTTCAACGAACGCGTTCAGCCCTTCCTGGCAGTCTTCGGTCGATGCGACCACCACGAAGCTTTCCGCCGTGTTCTCCACCGAACGGCGGAAATCGGCATCGACCGCACGCATGAAGGCGTCGCGGCCGATCTTCATCACGATAGGCGATTTCGCCGCTAGCTTCCGCGCGATCTCGCGGGCCCGCTCCAGCGCGGTGCCCTTCGGCACCACCTCGCTGAGCAGCCCCATGCGATAGGCGGTTGCGGCGTCGAACGGTTCGCCGAGGAACAGCGGGCCGAACGCCTGGTGCTTTCCCACCAGCCGCGGCAGCTGTACGAAGTGGATCGCCGGGATCAGGCCGACATCGATCTCGGGATAGCCGAAGGTCGAGCTGTCGCTCGCGACGATCATGTCGCAGGAGATCGCGATCGTCATGCCGCCGGCGCGCACCGCGCCGTCGACTGCCGCGATCGTCGGCTTGCCCATGCGATATTGCGTATCGTTCAGCGCGAAATACAGCCGCTCGAGGAACGCCTTGGTCTCGATCGCGGGCTTGCCCCTGACGATGTCGAGGTCGAGGCCGGCGCAAAACACCTTGTGTGCGCTGCTGATGATGACGGCGCGCACCGCGTTATCGTCGCGCGCTTTGGCCAGCGCCGCCAGCAACGCGTCGATCAAGGGGATGCTGAGCGCATTCACCGGCCCGCGATCCAGCACGATCTCCGCGATCTGGTTGCTGACCGAGTAACGAACCAGGTCCGTGCTCATGATGTCTTGCCTCCCGTCATCGTTTTAGCCTGCCGCACCGCGCCCGACAGCAGCAAGCCGTCGATCTCGGCGGAACCAAAACCAGCCTCCGTCAGCACCATCAGGCTGTCCTGCCCGACATCAGGCGCGGGACAAAGATGATCCTCGGACAGGCTCGCGATCCCGGGCGTCCGCGGCGAATAGACGGCGCCGACGCCCGGCGTATCCTGGCGGACCGACGCGCTGATCGCCTCGACATGCGGATTGCGCAACCATTCGCCGGGATTGAGGATCCGCTCCGCGATGATATCGGCGGCGTGCAGCCGCGTCAGCCAGGTATCCGTCGCCTGCGCCAGGAACACCTCGCGCAACTGCGGGATCAACGTGTCGGCCGCGTCCGCACGTCGGGCAAAGTCGGCGAAACGGGGATCGGTGGCGAGATCCTCGCGGCCGATCGCACCGCACAGCCGCTTGTATTGCGGCTCGTTCACCAGCGTGACCATCATCCAGCCGTCCTGCGTCTGGTAGGTGCCGGCGGGCACATTGAGCGCGCGCGGGGCACCGCCCTCGAGGATGAACTCAGCGACCTTGTGCCCGAGCAGCGCTGACGTCGACTGGCAGAGATTGACGTCGATCCAGCGCCCGGTGCCGACGGTCGCACGCGCGAACAGCGTCGTCGCGATCGCCTGGAACGCATAGACGCCGGTGACGACGTCGGAGATCGTGGTGCCGACCCGATGCGGCACGCCATCGCTGCCGACATTGACCGAGACCAGCCCCGAAAACGCCTGCGCGACCGAGTCCGAGCCGGGGCGCTTCGAGTATGGCCCGCTCTGCCCGAAGCCGCTGACCGACAGATAGACCAGGCCCGGATTGTCGCGCGACAGGCTCTCGTAGCCGAGCCCAAGACGCTCCGCGACACCGGGGCGAAATCCCTCGATCAGCACGTCGGCTTCCCGCGCCAGCTGCTGCGCAATCGCGATGCCGTCCTTGTGCTTCATGTCGAGGCATAGGCTGCGCTTGCCGCGGTTGTAGACCGCCGACAGGGTCGTGTGATTGCCGTAGGTCGTGCCGAGGTAGCGCGACCAGTCGCCCTCGGGCGGCTCGACCTTGATGACGTCGGCGCCATAAACCCCGAGCAGCATCGCACAATAAGGCGAGGCGATCCCCTGCCCGAAATCCAGCACTTTCAACCCGCGATAAGGCGCTTCGTGCGTAGGCGTCAACTTGCCCGCCATTTGTCCTCCCATGACAGTCGAAGGGCCTTGTTTCTCTTGGGCATGATCCTCTCGGAAAACCGCTGCGCACTTTTCCGGATCATGCCCTACAGCGCCAGGTAACGCTGCCGGATGTTGTCGTTGGCCTTCAGCTCTTCGATGGAGGATGTGTAGACGATCTGTCCCTTGTCGATAACCGTCGCGTGGCTCGCAAGGCCAAGGCAAAAATGCATGTTCTGCTCGGCGATCAATACTGTGGCACCGGTGCCGCGGAGCTGCCGCAGCAGCTCGCCGATCCGCTGCACGATGATCGGCGCCAGCCCCTCGCTCGGCTCGTCGAGCAGCAGCAACACAGGATTGCCCATTAGCGTACGGGCGATCGCCAGCATCTGCTGCTCGCCGCCGGACAGTCGGCCCGCGATCCGCTGCCGCAGCGGCTCCAATAGCGGGAACACGTCGTAGACGCGGCGGATCGACCACTCATCCTCGCCGTCCGGACCCTTCTTCTGACCGATGACAAGATTGTCCTCGACCGTATGCTCGGGGAAGATCTGGCGGTCCTCCGGCACGAAGCCGAGCCCGGCCCGCGCGATGCGATGCGGCCGCATTCCGGACACCAGCTGGCCGCGCAGGCTCACCTTGCCGCGGCGTGCCGGCGCCAGCCCCATGATCGCCTTCATGGTGGTCGACTTGCCGGCACCGTTGCGGCCCAGCAGCGCCATGGTCTCACCCTTCCGCACGGACAGACCGACGCCGAACAGGATCTGGCTCGTGCCGTAGTAGACGTCGAGGTCCTCGACCTGCACCACCGGTTGAGCGCTCATGCGACCGCTCCCGCGTGGTCGTCGCTGCCGAGATAGGCCTCGATCACGGCTTCATTGCTGCGGATCGCATCCGGCGTCCCGGTTGCCAGGATCCGGCCGTAGCACAGCACGACGATCTGAGGCGCGATCTTGAACACGATATCCATGTCGTGCTCGATGAACACGACCGTGATCTTCTGCTTCTCCCAGAGCTCGCGCACCTTGTCGATCATGCGCCAGCGCTCCTCGGTGCCCATGCCCGCGGTCGGCTCATCGAGCAGCAGCACCTTCGG
>DASVOL010000951.1:0-4301 GCA_036383375.1 Bradyrhizobium sp.
CCCCATCGCCAGCGCGCAGGCCGAGGCGCAAGCCGCGTTCTGGGCATTGTGCAGGCCGCGCAGCGAACCGATGCCCCCGAGGCGCGCGACCTCGCTGCGCGCCGCGCCCGAGGCGCGCACGATGGTCTCGTGCTCGACATACAGGCCGTCGGGCAGCGGATTCTTCACCGAGATGCGCACCACGCGCTTGCCGGCGCGATCGAGCCGGTCGGCGATGTCGCGGCACCAGCCGTCGTCGACGCCGACGATCGCGGTGCCGCCCTGTTGCACACCCGCGACCAGCCGCTCCTTGACCGCCGCGTATTGTTCGAGCGTGCCGTGGCGATCGATGTGGTCCTCGCTGATATTGATCAGGATGCCGACCGAGGGATCGAGCGACGGCGCGAGATCGATCTGGTAGGATGACATCTCGATGACGTGGACGCGGCCCATCCGCGGCGGCTCCAGCGACAGGATCGCGGTGCCGATATTGCCGCCCATCTGGGTGTCGTAGCCGGCCACCTTCATCAGATGCGCGATCAGCGCGGTCGTGGTCGACTTACCGTTTGTGCCGGTGATGGCGACGAACGGCGCGTTCGGCGCGTGACGGCGCCGCTCGCGGCAAAACAATTCGACGTCACCGATCACCTCGCAACCCGCCTCGCGCGCCTTCAGCACGCTCCAGTGCGGCGCCGGATGCGTCAGCGGCGCGCCGGGGGTCAGGATCAGCGCGGCGAAATTCGCCCACGACACCGTGCGCAGATCGGCGGTGGTAAAGCCGGCCTGCGCCGCCTTGGCGACGTTGTCGGCACTGTCGTCGGCCGCGACCACTTCCGCGCCACCGGCCTTCAGCGCGTGGCAGCTCGCGAGCCCGGAGCCGCCGAGCCCGAACACTGCGACCGTCTTGCCCGAGAAGGAGGTGACCGGGATCATGATGGCGCTCAGCGCAGCTTGAGGGTGGAGAGGCCGGCGAGCGCCAGCATCACCGAGATGATCCAGAACCGGATCACGATCTGCGGTTCGGTCCAGCCCTTCTGCTCGAAATGATGGTGCAGCGGCGCCATCCGGAACACGCGTTTTCCCGTGAGCTTGAACGAGGTGACCTGGACGATGACCGAAACCGCTTCCAGCACGAACAGGCCGCCGATCACCGCAAGCACGATCTCGTGCTTCACCGCGACCGCGGTGGCGCCCAGCATGCCGCCGAGCGCGAGCGAGCCGGTGTCGCCCATGAAGATCGAGGCCGGCGGCGCGTTGAACCAGAGGAAGCCGAGACCGGCGCCCAGCACCGCGCCGCATAGCACCGCCAGTTCGCCGGTGCCGGCGACGTAATTGATTTGCAGATAATCCGAGAACACCGCGTTGCCGGTCAGATACGAGATCATGCCGAAGCTCGCAGCCGCGATCATGACCGGCACGATGGCAAGGCCGTCGAGGCCGTCGGTCAGATTGACAGCATTGCCGGCGCCGACCATCACGAAGGCGCCGAAGATCACGAAGAACCAGCCGAAATTGATCACGAGGTCCTTGAAGAAGGGAATCACGAGCGACGTCGAGGACACGTCACGCCCGAGCCGGACCAGCGCGTAGGTGGCGGCGAGCCCGATCGCCGCCTCGATCAGGAGCCTGAGCCTGCCGGCAAAGCCGCTGTGCGACTGCTTTGTGACCTTCAGATAATCGTCATAGAAACCGACGAAGCCGAAGCCGAGCGTCACCGCCAGCACGATCCAGACATAGGGATTGAGCGGGTTGGCCCAGAGCAGCGTCGACACCACGAGCCCGGACAGGATCATCAGCCCGCCCATGGTGGGCGTGCCCTTTTTGGAGATCAGGTGCGACTGCGGACCATCGGTGCGGATCGGCTGGCCCTTGCCCTGCCGCAGCCGCAAGTGATCGATGATCCAGGGGCCGAACAGGAACACGAACAGCGCGCCGGTCACCATCGCGCCGCCGGTGCGGAAGGTGATGTAACGGAACACGTTCAGAGCGCTGCGGAATGGCCCAAACCCCGGAACGGTATTGGACAGCTCGATCAACCAGTAGAACATTCGAAAAGTCCTATACCGCTTCTTCGTGCGCGGCCTTGTCGGGGAAGCGTTTTTCCAGCGCGCTGACAATGAGCTTCATCTTCGATCCCAGCGAGCCCTTCACCATGATCACGTCACCGGCACGGACCGCGGCGACCGCCTGCGCTTCGAGTGCCGCCGAACTCTCGGCATAGCCTCCCCGCTTGCCGGTGGAAAGGGCATCCCACAGATTCCGCATCAGCGGACCACAACAATATACGAGGTCGATGCGGTTGGCGGTCACGGCTTCGTTGAGGCCGCGGTGCAATTCGGGCCCGGTCGGCCCGAGCTCGAGCATGTCGCCGAGCACGGCGATGCGGCGGCCATGCGGCCCGGTTGCGGCCTGGCCGAGCACGTTGAGCGCGGCGCCCATCGAGGCCGGGTTGGCGTTGTAGCTCTCGTCGATCAGCGTCGCCTCGCCATGGCCGACCTCGAGCGTGCGGCGCAGACCGCGGCCGGTCGGCGCCTCGAGCTGCGACAGCGACAGCGCCGCGCGCGCGATGTCGGCGCCGAGCAACGAAGCGCCTGCCAGCACCGCGAGCGAGTTCATCGCCATGTGCCGGCCGGGCATGCCGATCTTGTAGGTGATGTCATGGTCCAAGATATCGGCATGCACCGCCGAGCAGGTCGCGTGCAGCGAGAGGTCGATCAGCCGCGCCTCGGCGCGCTTGTCAGTACCAAACGAGACGATGCGCGAGATGCCGGCCTTCTTGGCCTGCTTCTGCAGCCGCGTGAATTGCCCATTGTCACGATTGAGCACAACAGCGCCATTGGGCTCCAGCCCTGCAAAGATCTCCGCCTTGGCGTCGGCGATCGCTTCGATGCCGGAGAAGAACTCCAGATGCACCGGCTCGATCGTGGTGATGACGGCGACATGCGGCCGTACCATCTTGACCAGCGGCGTAATCTCGCCGGCATGGTTCATGCCGATCTCGAACACCGCAAAGCGGGCGCTCGCCGGGCAGCGCGCCAGCGACAGCGGCACGCCCCAGTGATTGTTGAACGATGCGACCGACGCGTGGGTCTCGCCTTGCGCCGACAGCACGCGGCGCAGCGCCTCTTTCGTCGACGTCTTGCCGACTGAACCTGTCACCGCGATGATCTGTGCCTTGAGCCGCGCGCGCGAGGCATGCGCGAGCTCGACGAGGCCGGCGAGCACATCGTCGACCACCAGCAGCGGCGCGTCAGCCGGAAACTTGTCGCGCTGCGCGGTCTCGACCACGGCGAGCCCGGCGCCGGCCTTCAGCGCCGCCGCGACGAAGGCATGGCCGTCATGGACGTCGCCCTTGATCGCGAAATACGCATCGCCCGGCGCGATGGTCCGGCTGTCGATCGAGAGACCGGTGACGCCCTCCGGCAATGCGCCTTGCGTGGCGGCGCGCATCGCTTGCGCCATCGCATCCGAGGTCCACAACATCGTGCTCATGCGCCCTCCTCGGCCAATGCATTCGCGACCGCCTCGTGATCGCTGAACGGCAGCGTCGTGCTGCCGACGATCTGCCCGACCTCATGGCCCTTGCCGGCCACGACCAGCGCGTCACCCGGTTCGAGGCCGGCGATCCCGGCGCGGATCGCGGCGGCGCGGTCGCCGATCTCGCGCGCGCCCCTTGCGGTTGCCATGATCGCGGCGCGGATCGCCTCGGGCTTCTCGCTGCGCGGATTGTCGTCGGTGACGATGATGTGATCGGCATTCTCGGCGGCGATCGCGCCCATGATCGGACGCTTGCCGGCGTCGCGGTCGCCGCCGGCGCCGAAGATCACGACCAGCCTGCGCTTCGCATAGGGCCGCAGCGCCTGCAGCGCCTTGGCGAGCGCATCGGGCTTGTGGGCGTAGTCGACGAAGATCGGCGCGCCATTGTGCTCACCGACGAATTCGAGCCGGCCCTTGGCGCCTTCGAGATGTTCGAGCGTGCCGAACACGTCATCGGCGGCACTGCCGGTGCCGATCGCAAGCCCCGCCGCGACCAGCGTGTTCTCGATCTGGAATTCGCCGACCAGCGGCAGCCGGATCGCGTGCTTGCGGCCGCGGTGCTCGATCATGAGCTGCTGGGCAAAGCCTTCGATCGCGGCGTCCGTGAGCCGGATGCCTTCGCCGGTGTCGGCATTGCGACCGACCGTGATGATGCGCAGGCCCCGCGCCCGCGCCGCATCGATCACCTCTCGCGAGCAATCATGATCGGCCGAGATCACGGCAGCGCCGCCGTCGGCGACGAGATCGCGGAACAGGCGGAGCTTTGCGTTCAGGTAATGCGCGAC
>DASVOL010000952.1:0-2352 GCA_036383375.1 Bradyrhizobium sp.
GACCTGCCGCATCACACGCTGCGCTGGAGCGGACCCAAGCCGAGCGCCGGCCTGCCCGCAGCCGCGCGCCAGGCGCGCTATGGCCTGCTCGCTCAAGCCGCGCGCAAGCACGGCGCGACGCATATCCTGACCGCACACACCCGTGACGACCAGGCCGAGACGCTGTTGATGCGGATGCTGCGCGGCAGCGGCGTCGCGGGCCTCGCGGCGATGGCGCGCGAGACCGAGCGCGATGGTGTTCTGCTGACGCGACCGTTGCTCGATGTCTCGAAGGCACAGTTGATCGCGACGCTGAAGAAGGCGCGCATCGACTTTGCCGACGATCCGACCAACCGCGATCCGTCCTTCACGCGACCGCGGCTGCGCGCGCTGATGCCGCTGCTGGCGGAGGAGGGCGGCGACGCGCGGAACCTGGCACGGCTCGCCGCGCGGATCGCGCGCGCCAACGCCGCGCTGGAGGTGCTGGTCGACGGCGCCGAGCGCTATCTTGCGTTGAAAAGCGAGGATAACCTCGATGCGGGTTTCGACGCGGCGTTGTTCGCGGTGATGCCGGACGAGATCCGCCTCCGTCTGCTCAAGCGCGCCATCGACCGCACCGGACATGAGGGGCCTGCCGAACTCGGCAAGGTCGAAACCCTGCTCGTCGCGGTCGATGAGGCCGTCAGTCGGCCCTCGGGACAACGCGAATCCAAGCTGAAACAGACGCTTGCCGGAGCGGTCATCAGCGTCGCCTCCGGCCGTATCAGGATTGCTCCGGCGCCGCCTCGCCGGGCCCGGTCCCGCTGAGCCGGGTTCGATTGTTTCAATCGCTGTCATAAACCGGCAAGGTGGCTTAACCACCCCGGAAAAACACCGGATTCTGCGTCATTTTTTGACCGGGAATCGGGCTAGGATGCGGTAAATAGTCGTGCGTGGTTCCCTTGGCATCGACCCCAGCGGCACCTAGATTGTAGGGCATCGACGGGATGGATTCCCTGGGGATTCCCACAGAGCCTGCCCAAGGATTAGAGAGAGGCCGCGATCCGCGCGACCACGAAGGAAGACCATGAACGCCAATCTGCGGAATTTCGCCCTCTGGGTCATCATTGTCCTGCTGTTGCTGGCGTTGTTCACGCTTTTCCAGAATCCTGGCCAGCGCTCGTCGTCCTCCGACATCTCGTTCTCGCAGCTCCTCACTGAGGTCGATCAGGGCCACGTCCGCGACGTCGTGATTCAGGGGCCCGAGATTCACGGCACCTTCAACAACGGCACCAGCTTCCAGACCTACGCGCCGAGCGACCCGTCGCTCGTGAAGCGCCTCTATGACGCCAAGGTGCAGATCACCGCGAAGGCGCCCGGCGACAACGTGCCGTGGTTCGTCTCGCTGCTCGTCTCTTGGTTGCCGTTCATCGCGCTGATCGGCGTCTGGATCTTCCTGTCGCGGCAGATGCAGGGCGGCGCCGGCAAGGCGATGGGCTTCGGCAAGTCGCGCGCCAAGATGCTGACCGAGGCGCACGGCCGCGTCACCTTCGAGGACGTCGCGGGTGTCGACGAGGCCAAGCAGGATCTGCAGGAGATCGTCGAATTCCTCCGCGACCCCGGCAAGTTCCAGCGGCTCGGCGGACGCATTCCGCGCGGCGTTCTACTTGTGGGACCTCCGGGTACTGGTAAGACGCTTCTGGCCCGTGCCATTGCCGGCGAAGCCAATGTGCCGTTCTTCACCATTTCCGGTTCGGACTTCGTTGAAATGTTCGTCGGCGTCGGCGCAAGCCGCGTCCGCGACATGTTCGAGCAGGCGAAGAAGAATGCACCTTGCATCATCTTCATCGACGAAATCGACGCCGTCGGTCGCCATCGTGGCGCCGGTCTTGGCGGCGGTAACGACGAGCGCGAGCAGACGCTGAACCAGTTGCTGGTCGAGATGGACGGTTTCGAGGCCAATGAGGGTATCATCCTCATCGCCGCCACCAACCGACCCGACGTTCTCGACCCGGCGCTGCTGCGTCCGGGCCGCTTCGACCGACAGGTCGTCGTGCCGAACCCGGATATCATCGGCCGCGAGCGTATCCTCAAGGTTCACGCCCGCAACGTTCCGCTGGCTCCGAACGTCGATCTGAAGACGCTAGCCCGCGGCACGCCCGGCTTCTCCGGCGCCGATCTGATGAACCTCGTCAACGAAGCCGCCCTGATGGCCGCCCGCCGCAACAAGCGCGTGGTCACCATGCAGGAGTTCGAAGACGCCAAGGACAAGATCATGATGGGCGCCGAGCGCCGCTCTTCGGCCATGACCGAGGCGGAAAAGAAGCTCACTGCCTATCACGAGGCCGGCCACGCCATCACGGCGCTCTATGTCGATCTCGCCGATCCCTTGCA
>DASVOL010000953.1:0-2981 GCA_036383375.1 Bradyrhizobium sp.
CAGTGTCGACCTCGACGCCACGCGCCGGGGCGGTGCTTCCTCCGATTCCCTCAAATTCGTTCTCAATACACCGGCGATTTACGGCCTAGGCTCCGCGGGCGACACCGCCACCATCACCGCCGACACGCTGGTCTGGAACGGAATTCGCACGGGCACCGGCAGCACCACGAGCCCTTATGGCAGCCAGGCGCCTGGCGCGGTCCTGCCCGGCCGGCCCGGCACGGGGGCGGGGCATCTCGTCATCACGGCCAACGAGATTCTGTTCGGCTATGACGCCTCGCTGAGCAAGCCGACCGACGGCGCAACGCTGAACCGCGTGGCGCTTGGCTTCTCCGATGTCACGCTGACAGCCGCGAAACGCATCACCGCGAACAGCAACGGCACGCTGAAGGTCGGGCTCAGCCAGGACAGCACCGGCGCTTTGCAGGGCGGCGCGCTGACCATCGCGACCCCGCTGATCACGGCGAGCGGCGGGGCCAAGCTCGACGTCAGCGCGGGCGCAGCCCTGCAGCTGGTCACGCCGGCGGGAGCAGCGCCGGCTGATACACGTGGCGTGACGGATCTCGGCGGCACGCTCTCCTTCACCGGCGACAGCGTGTTGGTCGACACCGCGTTCGCGCTACCCTCCGGCAAGCTGACGCTGAATGCGACGCACGACGTGACACTCGCCGGAAGCGCGATGATCGACCTGTCGGGCCGGAGCATCGCCTTCTTCGACGTCACCAAGTTCAGTTGGGGCGGCGATCTCATTTTGAATTCCACGAACGGCAATATCGTCCAGAACGCGGGCTCGGTCATCGATGTCTCCGCCGCAATCAATGCCGCGGGCTCGATCTCGGCCAAGGCGATCGACGCTGCGCATGGGCAGGTCGCGTTCGGTGGCACGCTCAAGGGATCATCGACGGGTGATTTCGACAGCGGCCAGTTCACGGTCGCGGCGCAGAGTTTCGGCGATTTCGCCGCGCTGAATGCCAAGCTCAACGATGCCGGTTTCTTCAGCGCCCGCAGCTTCGATCTCCGTCAAGGCAGCCTGGTCATCGGCGATGGCGTCAAGGCGCGTTACCTCGCGGTGTCGGTCGATCAAGGCAGCCTCACGGTCGCGGGCAGGATCGACGCGAGCGGGGCCAAGCCCGGCACCATCCGCCTGTCCGCGCGCGACGATCTCAGGCTCACCTCGAATGCCGTGCTCGATGTCCATGGCAGTGTGCTGCAGACCGATTCTTACGGGGCGCCGATCGAGGCGAACAACACCGCGCATGTCGAACTCACCACCACGCACGGCACCATGACGCTGGCCGCGGGCGCGACTATCGACATGACCTCGCCGGATGGCGCGACGCGCGGCAGGCTCGAGCTCAACGCGCCGCGCCGCGGCGGCGCCGACGGGGACGGTGCGGGCGCCAACGATATCGCAATCGACGCGCGCGGATCGCTCAATATCCGGGGGGCCGGCAGCATCGCGATGAACGGCTTCCGCACCTACGATCTGCCGGGCGGCAGCGCCATCGATCAGGCCTATCTCGACGGCCTGCATGACGACAGCACGAAGTTCATCAACGCGGCGCTCCAGAATGGCGATCTGCAGAACCGCCTGGCCGGGCTTGCGGCCTATGGCTCCGCCTTCCATCTGCGGCCCGGCGTTGCCATCACCTCGAGCGGTGATCTGTCGACGAAGGGCGATCTCGATCTCTCCGGCTATCGCTATGGGCCGAATGCCGATCTGGCCGTGCGCGGCTCCGGCGAACCGGGCGTGCTCGTCATCCGCGCGGCCACCGATCTCAAGATCAACGGCAGCATCACCGATGGCTTCGCGCCGCCGGCGGCATCGCCTGACGCGGTCGTAACACTGATGCAGAACGCCACGGTGGGGGCCGGTGGATATATCGTCAAACTCGGGGGAACGACGCTCGGCACGGGATCGAGGCTCCCGGCGACGGCTAGGGTGAATCTGTGGCTCGAGTTTCCGGCAACCGGTCCGGGCATCGATCGCAGGATCGGCGTTACTCCGAGCAGCGATCATCCGCTGCCCGTCGATATCGTATTGTCTCAGCAGTTCAAGATAAACCTGCCCGTAAGTCTCAAGCCAACGCTCCGGGGCGGGAACATCTACAATTCGGATGGCAGCGTCCTCTACAGGGCGGGCGATCTGCTCCAGGGTACGGTGACCTGGCCGGCTGGCACCAAGCTCAGCGCGGGTGTCTATTTCGATGGTCCCGGTGCGAACAGATTCCTCGGCGGAGGAGTCTTCTTCGAACCGACGAAGCTGCCTCCGAACACGGACCTTACACTCTTCAGAGGCTTTACTTTCCGGCAGGACGTCAATCTTCCGGTCGGCTTCGTACTGCCTGAGGGAACGACCGTTGCCATGCTGACGGGACCCGGTGATCGTCAAATCTGGGCGATTGCACCGATGCTGGCGCCCGGGATGCAATCCTGGTCGATGCGGCTGGTCGGCGGCGCCGATCTTGCCAGCGCCGACAACCGCGTGCTGCGGACGGCCGATGCGCTGGCCGGTTCAGGCAATGTGGTATTGAACGATCCCTTCAACGTCACCGTCAACAAGCCGACGACGACGGGCGTCAGCGTCGTGCGCACAGGCACGGGCGATCTCGAAATTCTCGCCGGTGGCAGCTTCGACCAGCAATCGCCATTTGGGGTCTACACCGCTGGCACCGCGATCAAGGAGACGGGCACGGCGGCGAACGATCCCTACAATCTCGGCCGGGGCACGTCGGCCGACGGCACGGTGTTGGGATCGGCGAATGCCAATTATCAGGCAACGCTCGGCCCGGAGCGGATGTATTACCCCGAGCATGGTGGCGATTTGCTGCTTGTCGCGCAAGGCGATGTCAGGGGCACCCTGGTGAAACGGACGACCGAGATCGGATCCTGGCTGTGGCGGCAGGGCGGTTCGGAGCTCGGCCAGCGGACCGCCTGGGGTATCAATTTCGGCAGCTATACATTCGATCTGATCGGCGACC
>DASVOL010000954.1:0-3047 GCA_036383375.1 Bradyrhizobium sp.
GTGGAGCTGTTGAAGGAGCACCGCGGCGCGCAGAACCCCGACGAGCAGGTGCTGCGCGGGATTCAGATCACGATCAACGGAATCTCGGCGGGGTTGCGGAACAGCGGCTAGCCCCAGCGTCGTCCCGGCGAACGCCAGGACCCATAACCACGACCGGTCGTGTGACGAGAAGCTGGAGCTCCAGCTTCTCACACAATCGACACTGGTGGTTATGGGTCCCTGCTTTCGCAGGGACGACGGCGCATTTTCGTCAACAGTTGTGCGCGCCCCTGGTCTCCACATACACCGCATACAATGACTGGCTTGCGGTCATGAACAGGCGGTTGCGCTTCTTGCCGCCGAAGGTGAGGTTGGCGCAGGTCTCCGGCAGCAGGATCTGGCCGATGCGCACACCGTCCGGCGCGAACACCTGCACGCCGTCATAGCCCGGTCCGACCCAGCCGGCGCCGACCCAGATGTTGCCGTCGATGTCGACACGCATGCCGTCGGGGAAGCCCGACTTGCCGTCCAACGTCATGTCGATCAGCGTGCGCGGGTTGGAGAGCTTGTCGCCGTTGAGGTCGTACTGCCAGACGATGTTCTTCGCGTTCGGATAGTGCGTGATGCCGGTATCGCAGACATAGACCTTCTTGTAGTCGTGGCTGAAGGCGATGCCGTTCGGTTTGAACGGTTCGTCGGCAACCTTGGTGATCTGGCCGGTCGCAGCATCGATGCGGTAGACGGCCTCCTTCTGGTAGGGCTGAACCGAACCGGTGTTGGCGCGCTGGCCCTCATAGATCGAGACCGCGCCGTAGCCGGGATCGGTGAACCAGATCGACTTGTCGTTGGGATGCACGACCATGTCGTTCGGCCCGTTGAGCTGCTTGCCATTGGCTTGCTCGGCCAATGAGGTGACGGTTCCATCGTGCTCGTAACGCACCAGCCGCGTGCGCTCGGCCGTGATCTGTCGGCCCTCGAAATCGAAGGTCGAGCCGTTGGCCTCGTTCGACGGCTTGTGGAACTGCTCGGAGATGTGGCCGTCATCGTCGAGATAGCGCAACTGCCGGTTGGCCGGGATATCGCTCCACACCAGATATTGGCCCTGTGCGTTCCAGGCCGGGCCTTCCGCCCACAGGCAGCCGGTGTACAGCCGCTTGATCGCGGTGTTGCCGACCTTGGCCTTGAAGTGCTTGTCGTCGATCACGACGATGTCGGGGTCAGGATAACGCTGCGGCTCTGCATTGCGGCCGAAGTCGCGCGCTGCAGCATCGGATGCAGCCATCGCAGTTGCAGCAAGCGCGGTTGCGCCGCGCAAAATGGTTCGACGGTCGAACGCCTTCGCGCCGTCGCTCTCGTGTTGCTCTGTGTTGTTTGGATTTGTCACGAAAGTCCTCCCAGGCTTTTTGTTATTGGGAGGACGATCATGCGCCGGCAATTCGGGCGCAATGCAGGCACGTTATGAAGAAACAACCAAAGAGTGTGCCGCCCCGGCGGATTTGCCGAGGCGACTTTTCATAAAACTGTCAGATCCGATCGGTTCAGATCGGATCCCAGGTGAAGACATCGGCCGAGCGGTCGAGCTTGGCGAACGATCCCTTCAGCGCCGGCATGCCGTGCTCGGCAATGGTCTCGGGCGTCCAGCCTTCGCCGCGATGCACCGAGCGCACCGGACGATGCTGGCCGAACAGGAAGATCTCGTTCATACGCACGCCGAAGATCTGGCCGGTGACGTCCTTGGCGGCGTCCGAGAGCAGATAGGCGCAGACCGGCGCGATCTTCTCCGGGCCCATCTGCTTGATCTTCTCGACCCGCGCCTTCTCGGCGTCGGTCTCGGTCGGGATGGTGCCGATCATGCGGGTCCAGGCGAACGGCGACACGCAGTTCGAGCGCACGTTGAAGCGGCCCATGTCGAGCGCGATCGATTTCGACAGGCCGACGATGCCGAGCTTGGCGGCGGCGTAGTTGGCCTGGCCGTAATTGCCGATCAGGCCGGAGGTCGAGGTGAAGTGCACGAACGAGCCTGATTCCTGCTCGCGGTAGATGCGCGCGGCGGCATGGCTGACATAGAACGAGCCCATCAGATGCACCTTGATGACGGCCTCGAAGGCTTCCACGCTCATCTTGTGGAAGATCATGTCGCGCAGGATGCCGGCATTATTGACGACGCCGTCGAGCCTGCCGAAGTGATCGGTCGCGGTCTTCACGATCTTGCTGGCGGGAATGGCTTCCGCTACCGACTCGAAATTGGCAACGGCCGTGCCGCCGCGCTTCTTGATCTCCTCGACCACCTCCTCGGCGGGCGCCGCGCTTGTGCCGCCACCGTCGGCGGCGCCGCCGGGATCGTTGACCACGACCTTGGCGCCCTCCGCCGCGCAGAGCAGCGCGATCTCGCGGCCGATGCCGCGGCCCGCGCCGGTGACGATGATGACTTTATCCTGCAGTGATTTTGCCATGTGGGTTCTCCTTGTTGCTGTCCGTCATTCCGGGATGGTGTGAAGCACCAGACCCGGAATCTCGAGGTTCCGGGTTCGCGCTTCGCGCGCCCCGGAACGACGGGCGTTACTTCTCGTTCGTAAAGATGATCGTGCCACTTGCGGCGAACATACCGCCGACGCCGTGGCAGACCGAGATCTTCGCATTCGGCACCTGCGCGGGCGCGATGCCGCGCATCTGCCGCACGCTCTCCTGCAGCGCGTACATGCCGTACATGCCGGAGTGCATGTAGCTCAGCCCGCCGCCATTGGTGTTGAGCGGCAGCTTGCCGCCGGGGCGGGTGTTGCCGTCGGCGATGAACTTGCCGGTTTCCTCATGCGGCATGAAGCCGAGGTCGCCGAGGCCGTAGAGCGGCAAATGCGCGAAGGCGTCGTAGATCATCAGATGATCGACGTCCTTGTGGGCGATGCCGGCCTCCTTGAACGCCAAGGGGCCTGCCACCTTGAAGGCGCGCGAATTGTCAAAAGTCTTCATCTGGCTGACCATCGGCGTTTCCACGCTCTCGCCGGTGCCGAGGATATAGACCGGCTTCCTCGGGAAATCCTTGGCGCGGTCGGCCGAGGTGAGGATCAGCG
>DASVOL010000955.1:0-2846 GCA_036383375.1 Bradyrhizobium sp.
GCTGCCGCGCCCGCAACGCCGATCAACGCGAACAGCGCGATCCCCTTGGCGTCGAGCTTGAACGGCGCATCCGGCAACCGCAGCGCGACAGCCGCCCAGAACGCGGTGAACGATGCCATCACCAGCGCCGCGGTCCAGGACCGAACGCGCAGCACCGGCTCCTCGCGCAGCAATCTTGGGAATGAACGCAGCAGCGCGCCGTAGCTGACCTTCGCAGTCGGCTGCAGCGTCGGCAGATAGCGCGCCAGCGCGCAACCGAGCACGGTCATCAGGACAGCTGAAGTGAGGTAGTAGCCGCGCCAGTTCCAGCTGTCCGCGATCAGGCTCGCGAGCGGCCGCGACAGCAGGATGCCGATCATCAAGCCGCTCATGACATCGCCGATCGCCTGTCCGCGGCGCTCCGGCGGCACCATCGAGGCCACCAGCGGCACCACCATCTGGATCGCGGCGCAGGAGGCGCCGAGGATGAAGGTGGCGGCCAGCAAAATCAGCGGAGTCGGCGCCATCGCGGTACCGATCGCGGCGACGACGGCGCAGGCGAGCGTGCGCAGGATCAGCCGCTTGTTCTCGACGAGATCGACCAGCGGCACCAGCAGCAACAGCCCGAGTGCGTAGCCGAGCAGGGTCAGCGTCGAGATCAGGCCGGCCTGCAGCGCGGTCATGTCGAGCGATCGGCTCATCAGCCCGACCAGGATCTGCGGGGCAAACAGGTTGGTAACGACGGTGCCGGTGGTGATGGCGCCGATCCAGATCAGGGGACGCACCGAGACGGCGCGCGCCGGGGAGAGCTTGGTGGCTTCGGAAATGGTCATAGGACCTCGCGATGGAGTGGCGAGACCCCTTTAGGGGATCGGCATAATATGCTACAATTCAAATAAGATGATGAAGAATATGCGAGATTGTTATGAACACCCATGACCTTGTGGCGTTCGTCGCCGTGGTGGAGACCGGATCGATCGTCGCGGCCTCGGCGCGGCTGAACCTGACCCAGCCTGGCGTGACGCGGCGGATCCAGAATCTCGAGGAGATGCTCGGTGCGCAGCTGCTCGACCGGCTGTCGAAGCCGCTGAAGCCGACGGCTGCGGGGATCGAGGCCTATGAGCAGGGCCGCCGGGTGCTGCGCATGCTCGACGACCTCAAGTCAGGCGTCGCCAATGACGGCGTGGTGCGCGGCGAGTTCAGGCTCGGCCTGACGCCGTTCTTGTCGGAGGCCGGGCTGACCGGGCCGCTCGATGCGGTGCGCGGCGAATTTCCGGCGCTCGCTGTGCGCGTGGTCTCGGGCTGGTCGCCCAACCACATGGAGCGGGTCAGCCGCAACGAGCTCGATGCCGCGGCGATCTGCCTGCCCGACGGCACCGCGCCATCAGACGATCTCGCGGCCGACGATCTCGGTGCGCAGCCGGTGGTGTTCGTCGTCGCGCGCGACATGAAGACGCCGAAATTCGTCGACCTCGAATGGCTGTCGCGAACCGGGTGGGTGATCAACCAGGACGGCTGCGGCTTCCGCCAGACGCTGAAACGCCATTTCGATGCGGCGCGTCTGCCGTTCAACATCGCAGTCGAGGCGCTCGACAGCGAACTGCGGCTGTCGCTGGTGGCGCGCGGCCTCGGCATCGGCCTCGTCACGCCGGTGGCCTTGAAACGAAGCCCGATCCGCAGCCGGCTCAAGACCGTGAGGATCGCGGATTTCAATCCGGCGGTGCGCGCCTGGATCGTGCACCGCCCGCCCGCCGGCCGCCTGGCGCGGCCGATCGAGGTGTTTCGCGATGCGCTCGACCGCGAGCTGCAGGCGCTCATTCGCGGGTAGATCCGTAGGATGGGTAGAGCGAAGCGAAACCCATCGACTTCGATCCGCGCGGAAGCATGATGGGTTTCGCTGCGCTCTACCCATCCTACGGGACCGCAGGACGCGGCTAGCGCAGCTTGCCTCTTGCCGTCACCGGCAACGCGCCGATGATCTCGTCGCCGCGCACCATCACGACCTCGTCCATCATGTTGACGACGACGCAGACGTGATTGGGCACGATCCGCACGACGTCACCGACATTGGGCCGGGTGTTGCTGCGGGAGAGGTCGAGGAAGCCGTGCTCTTCGGCGAAGCGTGCGATCTTGGCCTCGGGATGTTCGAGGATCAGGCCGTGGCCCTCGAGGCCGCCGGTGTCCGAGGTCAGCGTCTTGGAGCCGGCATCGAGGATGCCGCGCTCGGGGCCGGCGCGGCTGACCACGGTGGAATAGATATGCAGCGCGCAATCGTCCCAGGTCGCGACGCCGGCGGCGACCTGCATCCGGTCATTGTAGATGTAGGTGCCGAAGCGGTGCTCGGTGCCGCCCTTCAGCCTGCCGAGATTGACGAGGTTCGGCGTGCCGCCGGTCGAGACGATGGCCGCATCGAGGCCGTGGGCGCGCACGCCGGCCAGCGCCTCGTCGTAGAATTTCTGCGCATCCGCCCAGCCGGCCTCGGTCGGGTACAGCATGAAGCCTGCGAAGCTCAGGCCCTTCGAGGCTGCGATCTCCCGTGCCAGCGCGATCGCCTCACGCGGGGTCTCGACGCCGGCGCGCTTGCGCCCGGTGTCGCATTCGACCACGACCGAGAGCGGACGCCCCGACGCAGCTGCCGCCTTCGGCAGGTCGCCGACCACGACCGAATTATCCGCCGCGACGGTGACGTTGGCCTTGGCTTGCAGGGCGCCGAGCCGCGCCATCTTCTCGTCGCCGAGCAGATTGTAGCTGATCAGGATGTCGTCGATGCCGCTATCGGCCATGATCTCGGCCTCGCCGAGCTTCTGGCAGGTGATGCCTTTGGCGCCGGCCTTGATCTGCAGCTGCGCCAGCATCGGGTTCTTGTG
>DASVOL010000956.1:0-2314 GCA_036383375.1 Bradyrhizobium sp.
AGCCCGATCAGCGCCTGCGGGGTGTGCTCGATGCCGTCGATGACGTCCTCCTGGACCTTGAGCTTGCCCGAGGAGACCCAGGATTGCAGGTCGGCGAGCGCGGCATCGCGTTGGTCCATGTAGTCCATCACGATGAAGCCCTGCATGACGAGGCGCTTCACCACGATCAGGCCGGGCACGCCGCGCGGGCCGTGCGCGGAGGGCACGCCGTCATATTGCGAGATCGCGCCGCAACACGCGATCCGGCCGCGGTTGTTCATCTGCGCCAGACAGGCTTCGAGGATGTCGCCGCCGACATTGTCGAAATAGACGTCGATGCCCTTCGGCGCCGCCGCGCGCAGCGCCTTGTAGGTGGCGCCGTCCTTGTAGTCGACCGCGGCGTCGAAGCCGAGCTCGGAGGTCAGCCAGTGGCACTTGTCCTTGCCGCCGGCGATGCCGACCACGCGGCAGCCCTTGATCTTGGCGATCTGGCCGACGATCGAGCCGACCGAGCCGGCGGCCGCCGACACCACCACGGTCTCGCCCTCCTTCGGCTTGCCGACATGGAGCAGGCCGAAATAGGCGGTCAGGCCGGCGATGCCGTAGACGCTGAGCAGATGCGTCATCGGTTCGAGCTTCGGCATCTTCGCCAGGTGCTTGGCGGGCACGGCGGCATAGTCCTGCCAGCCGGTGTCGCCGAACACGATATCACCCGGCTTCAGGGTGGGGTCATTCGACGCCACCACCTCGGCGATGCCGCCGCCGGCCATCACGGTGTTGGCTTCCACCGCAGCGCGGTAGGTGGCGCCGTGCATCCAGGCGCGATTGGCGGCGTCGAGCGAGATGTAGCGCGTCCGCACCAGCGCCTCGCCGTCCTTCGGCGCGGGGACCGTGCCCTTGGTCAGGCGAAAATGCTCGGGGCCGAGCTTGCCGGTCGGCTTTTCAACAAGCAGGATCTGGCGATTGACGGTGTCGTTCATTGGCGGTGTCTCCCCTCCTGGCTTCCCTTGGCATTGGTCGTTTCGCATGCAGGTTGACTGCGACGCGCGCAGCGCTTTGCACAGATTGTGCGCTGCGTGAACGCTAGTCCCAGCGCTGGCATTCCACAACGGGAACAGATCGGCAAAGTCCCGCACGGCGCGAAGCGTGTTGCGTAGCTGCGTAAATCTGCCACACTTGCCCTTCGCCGGGAACTTACGGGGGTAAGAGAATGTCGAACAGGTTTACGCAATACATCCTGCTTGCGATGGTCCTTGGCATCGCAATGGGAACGATTGTCTTCAATTACTTTCCTGACAGCCGCGCCGAGATCGCAGCCGACGTCAACCTGATCGCTATGCTGTTCCTGCGCCTGATCAAGATGATCATCGCGCCCCTGGTGTTCGCGACCCTCGTCGGCGGCATCGCCCATATGGGAAGCGGCGCCAAGCTCGGGCGCATCTTCGCCAAGACCATGGGCTGGTTCGTCTCCGCCTCGTTCGTTTCGCTGCTGCTCGGCCTCGTGATGGTCAATCTGTTGCAGCCCGGCGCCAATTTCCCCGGCACGCTGCCCGACAAGGCGCAGTCCACCGGCCTGCCGGTCTCGGCCTTCTCGATCGAGAAATTCCTGACCCATCTGATCCCGACCTCGATCGCGGATGCGATGGCGCAGAACGAGATCCTGCAGATCGTGGTGTTCGCGGTGTTCTTCGCGGTGGCGCTCGGCGCGATGCCTGAGCGGTCGAAGCCGATCATGAGCCTGATCGACGACCTCGCCCACATCATGCTCAAGGTCACCGGTTACGTGATGCTGTTCGCGCCGATCGCGGTGTGGGCGGCGATCATGGCGACCGTCTCGAAGAACGGCCTCGGCGTGCTCTGGAAGCTGATCGTCTTCATGGGCGGCTTCTATCTGTCGCTGCTGATCCTGTGGGGCATCCTGGTCGCGGTCGGCTTCGTGGTGATCGGGCCGCGCTACCGCAACCTGCTGCGGCTGATCCGCGAGCCGCTGATGATCGCCTTCTCGACCGCGAGCTCGGAGGCGGCCTACCCCAAGAACTTGGAGGGGCTGAACAGGTTCGGCGCCTCGGCGCGCATCTCGAGCTTCGTGTTGCCGCTCGGCTATTCCTTCAACCTCGACGGCACGATGATGTACTGCACCTTCGCGAGCATCTTCATCGCGCAGAGCTACCACATCGAGATGTCGCTCGGCACACAGTTCGCGATGCTGGCGACCTTGATGATCACCTCGAAGGGCGTCGCCGGCGTGCCGCGCGCGTCGCTGGTGGTGATCGCCTCGACGCTGTCGCAGTTCAACATCCCCGAGGCCGGTTTGCTGATGATCATGGGCATAGAC
>DASVOL010000957.1:0-2112 GCA_036383375.1 Bradyrhizobium sp.
GGCGCATTCCGAGATCCACGACCGCGAGATCCGCACGGTCAAGCAATGCCCGCCCTTCGTCGATGCGATGGCCCATGGGGTCATGATCCCGCTGCCCTGCGATGTCAGGGTCGAGCGCGGCGCGTTCGCCTGGGACTGGGATATTCCGGAGCCCGCGACGCAGGGCCATCCGCGCGCGCCGCTCAGCTTCCATCCCGTCGCGCAGTTCGCCGGCGCGCCGTTCGCCAACGGTCAGGCTGCGCTGAAATTCAACAGCTTCTGGACCATCGAGCTCGAGCCGGGCTGGTCGTTGTTCGCGACCCATCCGGTCAATCGCGACGACTTACCCTTCCGCGTGATCTCGGGGCTGGTCGATGCCGACCGGTTTCACGACGGCGGCATCAATTTCCCCGCGGTCTGGACCCAGCCGGATTTCGTCGGCATGTTGCCGAAGGGGACGCCGGTCGTGCAATGTTTCGCGGTGCCGCGCGAGGCCCCCGAACTGGTGTTCGAAGCCTTCGACGATGCGCACCGGGAAGCCTACTCGAAAGTCGTCGGTGAGGTGCTGGCCGCGCCCAATGTCTACCGCAAGCATTTCCGCGCCAAGCGCGGCAGGTTAGTGACCTAGGGCCGCGCGCAGCGCGCGCTCGTCGAGCCACAGCCGGCCGTGCGGGGCCGAGGTCAGCGCCATCGCGATCGATCCGAACAGCTGCGGACGCAAGGCATAGGCGCGCGCGAAGGCCTGCATCGCGGCGTCGGGCTCGCCGCTCTCCTGCAGCGTGATTCCCAGATTGAGCGCCGCTTCGGCGTAATCCGGCTTGATCTCGATCGCCTTGCGATAGGCGCGTGCGGCGCCATCGTGATCGCGCATATCCTGCCTTGCGACGCCGAGATCGAACCAGACCGAGGCCGGTGCGTCGCTCGCAGTGGCGCGCGCGAGCAGGCTCACCGCAGCGGCGAGGTCGCCAGCCTCCCAGGCGAGGCGGCCGAGCCGCGCATGGGCTTCCTGGTGCTCCGGGATGGCCTTGAGGATCGCTTCCCAGGCCTCGCGGGCCTGCGCCCTGCGGCCGGCCAGCTCCAGCGTGCGTGCCTTCTCGACGAGGGCCTCGCGTTGCGGCTTGAGCGCGATGGCACGGTCGAGATGCGTCAGTGCCGCATCGAATTCGCCTCCGCTGCGGGCGAGGCGGGCCGCGAGCAGCCGCGCCGCAGCATTGTCCGGGCGCCGCGCCAGGCTGGTCTCGACATGTCTGCGGGCCGGTGCGATCTCGCCTTTGGCGAACAATACGGCGGCGAGCAGATGGCTCAGCATCGGCTCGCCGGGCTGGCGCGCAAGGCCGCGCTCGCAGAGCTCGATCGCCTCGCCATGCCGGCCGCCATTGAAGGCGGCGGTGGCACGTCGAACGATATCCTCGGCGTTGTCCTTGCTCATTCCCGTATGCGACCGTGTTCAGGCTTGCTTGATGCGGTCCATGCTATGCGGCGCCGGAGATCATGGCCAGCGCTTACCGCGTCGCGGAGTGAACCGCAGCCGCGCGCATCTGCATGTAAGCCTGGTGGTGCGCCAGCGTCAGTTCCTGGCTGATATGCGACAGCTCGGTCGCGGCGGCTTCGGCGGCCTCGCCGGCGGGCTGCGCGACACGCGCGAACATCTCGCTCTCGTAAGCGCGAACGGCCTCGCGCCAATCCTTGGACCCCACCAGATGCGCTGCCAGCTCCACCGCATCCAGCATCGCGGCGTTGACACCTTCACCGCCGAACGGCGACATCAGATGTGCGGCATCGCCGAGCAGGGTGATGCCTGGGCGGTTGGTCCAATGATGCCCGACGGGCAGCGCGTGGATCGGCCGGAGCGCGAATTGATCGTTGCTGGCGCGGATCAGATCGAGCAGCGCATCGGCCCAGCCGGCGAATTCGCCGAGCAGCGCGTCACGCATCGCGGCTGGCGAGGTGACGTCGAACCGCCGCTCGGCCCATTCGACCGGCACGCGGAAAATCGCATAGCCGCGCAGATGGGCATTGCCGTTGCGCAGGACCATCAGGCTGCGGCCGGCGCTCTCTGCGCCCATCTTGCCGCGGCCGACCAGCTGCGACAAAGCGGGGTGCTGCGTGTCGACATCGTCGATGCCGAACTCA
>DASVOL010000958.1:0-1655 GCA_036383375.1 Bradyrhizobium sp.
AACGTGGCACCGGGCGCCGGGGCTCGCTGAGCCGCACCGCCGACAGCACAAGATCAACACAACCGGTTGGTGGCAGCCTATCCGCGCGACCGCTCCATGCCCGCCCGCTTGATGGCCGCGCGCAAGATAGCGGTATCTGAGGAATGAAATTCGATCAGGCGCCTGGCTGCGTCAGGCGATTTTGAGTCGCTGACAACAGCGGCCGTGAAGGTCTGCACAAGCTGAAGGTCCGGAGGCAGCAGGCCGACGACCTCGATACCGGTCTCCTGCACCAGCTCGCTGGTCGGCCCGATCAAGAAATTCGCCTGGCCCGCGCGCAGCGCTTCGGCCGCCTCGGTTCCGCGCGCCTCGAGGGTGAGCCACACCGTGTCCGGCAGATTCAACCTGGGGAAGATCTTGTCGCGGAAGAATTGTCCGCTGGTGCTGCTTGGCGCCACCACCTGGCCAGCATCGATCAAAGCCTGTCTCAGCGCGGCAGCGTTGCCGATGTCCGGCTTCGGAGCGCCTGAGCGAACCGCGGCCGCCAAGGGCGCCGTCGCGAGGCCGGTGTCGGATCCCGGACGAATCCGCCCGTCCTCGTTCAGCCCCCGCAGTCCCTCGCGCGACAGGATCACCACGTCCGCCTTCTTGCCGTGCGCAAGCTGGTGCCTGATCGTTTTCGGACCGGTACCCTCCGATGCGCCGGATCCGGTCTCCACCTTGATGCCGGTGCTGCGCTCGAATTCGGGCAGGACTTCCCGATAGACCGCAGCGAAGCCGCCCGAAATGATCACCCTGATCGTGTCCGGGCTATCGGCGATCGGCGGCGTCAAGGCAGCAGCACCATGTCGGCGGGCCGTCGGCTCATTTCTGAAGGCTTGCGGCAAACAGCTTGGCCGCCTCGGCCTTCGATTCCTGATCGGCCTTGGCGTCGTAGCGGAGCGGCAGGTTGAACTTCTTGCCGAGTTCGGTCGCTTCAGGGTTCGTGAACGCGTGCACGGCGCCGGGATATTCAATGATCCGGTAATCGGCCTTTGCTGCGTCGAAATCCTTCTTCAGCGCATCGTACTGCTCGCGCTTCACGAACGGGTCGTCCGCGCCGTTCAGAATGAGGATCTTCGCCTTGACGGTGCCCGGCGCCGGGGCCGGCGTATTGAGACCGAGCGAGGCGTGGAAGCCCGCAACGGCGGCGAGATCGGCGCCGGTGCGCGCCATGTTCAGCACCACCGCGCCGCCGAAGCAGTAGCCGACGGCGCCGATCCGTTGCGGATTGACCGAAGCCTGCTTGGCGAGTTGCGCGCGCGCGGCGTTGAAGCGCTGCTCCATCACCTTCGCATCCTTCATCACCGAGCCTGCGAGCGCGCCGGCGTCCTTCGGGTTGTCGGCGGTCTTGGCGTCGCCGTACATGTCCGCAATGAAGGCGACATAGCCCTGCTCGGCGAACTTCCGCGCCTCGTTATGGATATGCGGGGTGATGCCCCACCATTCGTGCACCATGACGATGCCGGGCCGCTTGGCCGTCGTCGCATCGTCGTACACGACGAAGCCCTTCATCGTGGCCTCGCCGTCGGTGTAGGTGACCGGCTCTTCCTTGACCGCGGCGTGTGCGCTCGCGACCATTGCGATGGCGCATAGGGCTCCGACGATGATCGTTCGCATGCTGATCTCCCTGCGGG
>DASVOL010000959.1:0-3000 GCA_036383375.1 Bradyrhizobium sp.
GATCCAGCTCGCGCTGCCCGAGACGCTGGAGCGGATCGAGGAGATCCAGAAGGAACTGGTCAAGCGCAACGACCTCGTCAACGGCATGGTCTATCTCGAGGTCACCCGCGGCGCCGACAAGGGGCGCGACTTCGCCTTCCCGAAGGCCGACGTCAAGCCGACCCTGGTGATGTTCACCTCGGAGAAGGACATCATCAACGCGCCGTCGGCCAAGACCGGCATAAACGTGATTACGGTGCCCGATATCCGCTGGGAGCGGCGCGACATCAAGAGCGTGGCGCTCTTGGCGCAGGTGCTGGCCAAGCAGGCTGCGGCCGCGGCCGGCGCCGGCGAGGCCTGGATGATCGAGGACGGCAAGGTCACCGAGGGCGGCTCGTCGTCGTCCTTCATCGTCACCCAGGACGACGTCATCGTGACCCGGCAGAACGGCAACGAGATCCTGCCCGGCTGCACCCGCAAGGCGGTGGTCAAGCTTGCCGAGGAGCGTCAGCTGCGCATCGAGGAGCGCGCCTTCACGGTCGAGGAAGCGCTCGCCGCCAAGGAAGCCTTCATCACCAGCGCCTCGGTGTTCGTGCAGGGCGTGGTCGCGATCGACGGCAAGAAGGTCGGCAGCGGCAAGGTCGGCCCGATCACCGACCGCCTGCGCGAGATCTATGTCGAGTTCGCCCGCGCGACGGCGGTGTAAGGCAGTCGCGCCCGCATTGTTGATGCGTAGGGTGGGTTAGCGCAGCGTAACCCACCGACTTTGCTCACCGCGGACAGAATGGTGGGTTACGCCTTCGGCTAACCCACCCTACGGTCTGAAGAAGGTGGGCGCGAAGCCAAATCCGTCACCCTGAGGTGGCCGCTTCTTCAGCGGCCCTCGAAGGGTCGACGGCCCGACTGTGGCCGTGCATCCTTCGAGGCTCGCTGCGCTCGCACCTCAGGATGACGGGGAAAGCGGTCGATCTCGCTCACGCCGCGACCTTCACCTTCACCGGATGCACCGCGCGGAAGCCGATCGCGATCCGGTTCCAGGCGTTGATGGCGCCGATCAGCGTGGTCAGGTTGACCAGCTCGCTGTCGGTGAACTGCGCGCGCACCGCCTCGTAGTCGGCGTCGGGCGCATGCGTCTCCGCAACCAGCGTCAACGCTTCGGTCCAGGCCAGCGCGGCGCGCTCGCGCTCGCTGTAGAGCGGCGACTCGCGCCACGCGTTGAGCAGATAGAGCCGCTGCTCGGTCTCGCCATGTTTGCGGGCGTCCTCGGTGTGCATGTTGATGCAGTAGGCACAGCCGTTGATCTGCGAGGCGCGGGTCTTGACCAGCTCGATCAGCGATTGCTCGAGGCCGCTGGCGGTGATCTGGCTTTCGACCGCAACCAGCGCTTTGATCGTCTCGGGGGCGGCCTGGTAGAAATTCATGCGGGGTTTCATGGTCATTCTCCTTGGTTATGGGTTCAGCAAAAAGAGCTAGTGTGCGCCGCCGCCGCCAGCGAGCTGGCCCGGCTTCTTCAGGAACAGCGCCGCCACCAGTGCGACGATCAGCGCCACGCCGAGCAGATAGAAGGTGTCGCTGAAGGCGAGGATGTAGGCCTGCTTCTGCACGACGTTGCCGATCGCAGCGATCGCGCGGTGGGTGGCGGCGGCCGGATCGGCGACGCCGTGGTTCAGGAAATACTGGGTCAATCCCTCAATCCGCGTTCGGGTCGCCTGTTCCAGCATGGAGACCGACTGCATCAGCACGTTGGAGTGATACTGCTCGCGCTTGGTCAGCAGCGTCTGCAGCGCGGCGATGCCGATGGCGCCGCCGAGGTTGCGCATCATGTTGAACAACGCCGACGCCGATCCGGCATTCTCCGCCTCAATTCCGGCCGTCGCAACCGCCGACAGCGGCGCGAATGCCAGCGCCTGACCGACGGCGCGGACGACGTTCGGCCAAAGCAGCTGATCGGCCGCATAGTCGTTGGTCATGTAGATGTTCATGAAGTTGGAGCCGGCGAACAGCGCAAATCCGATGCCGATGACGATGCGCGGGTCGAAGCGCTGCATCAGCCGCGGCACCAGCGGGATCAGCACGAGTTGCGGCAGGCCGGTCCAGGCCAGCACCATCCCGATCTGCTCGGCGTTGTAGCCCTGGATGCGCGACAGGTATTGCGGCAGGATGAACACCGAGCCGTACAGCGCGATGCCGAGCAGGAAGTTGGCCAGCATGCCGAAGCCGAAATTGCGGCGGGCGAGCAGGCGCAGATTGAGCAGCGGCTTCTCGACGGTGAACTCGACGATCAGGAAGGCGACCAGCGCCACGGCTGCGATGACAGACAGGCGGACGATGAAGGGCGAGCCGAACCAGTCGTCCTTGTTGCCCTCTTCCAGCACGGTCTGCAGCGCGGCAAGCCCGATCGCCATGGTGATGATGCCGAGCCAGTCGCCCTGGCGGATCAGCGACAGCTTCATCGGGCTCGGATCGAGCGAGACGTACAGCATCGCGATCATCACGGCGCCGGGCACCAGATTGACATAGAAGATATACTGCCAGCCCCAGTTCTCGGTGAGATAACCGCCGATGGTCGGGCCGATCGCCGGCGCGAAGGTCGCCGACAGCGCGAACAGCGCAAGTCCGATCGGCTGCTTCGCCTTCGGCAGCAGCGTGATGATCAGCGTGAATGCCATCGGGATCAGCACGCCGCCGGTGAAGCCCTGCACCGCGCGCAGCGCGATCATCTGCGGCAGGTCCTGCGCCAGCGCGCAGGCGCCTGAGAACACCAGGAACAGGAACGCATTGGTGAGCAGATAGATGCGCACCGAGAATACCTGGGCGAGCCAGCCGGACAGCGGGATCACCACGATCTCGGCGATCAAATACGAGGTCGAGATCCAGCCGCCGTCATCGATGCCCGCGCCAATGCCACCCTGGATGTCGGCAAGCGAGGCATTGACGATCTGGATGTTGAGCACCGCCATGAAGGCGCCGAGCGTGGCGCCGACCACCGCGACCCAGGTCTTGGTCGGGATCGCGGGCGTC
>DASVOL010000960.1:0-2862 GCA_036383375.1 Bradyrhizobium sp.
GTGCTGCTGATGTACGCGATCCTCATATCCGACCACGCCAGGATCGCGGAAGCCGTCCCGCTCTACATGAAGGCGATCGCGGCCTTCAACGCCTATTGGGGCGAAGGCTCCGAGGAATCGCTGATCGCCAACGACAAGCTCGCGGTCGCACTGTCGGCCAACGGCTCCGCGGCCTCGGCGACGAATTTGGGCCGGCACAATTTCGAGCTGTCCGAGAAAGCGCTGGGGCCCGACCATCGGACTACCTGGAAGCTCGCCAACAACTATGCCGACATGCTGCGCGAGATCGGCGCGCCGGCAAAAGCGCTCGAGCTCGATCTGTTCGCGATCGAGAAACGCGCGAAGCATTACGGCGAGAACCATCTCAACACGCTGGTGACGGTCAACAACGCCGGACAGGATTTCCTCAATCTCGGCCGCTTCGACGATGCCCGCCGCTATTTCCGCCGGCATCGCGCGATCGCGACCGTGCTCGCGCCGAAGGATCCCAGCTTCGCCGGCCAGGCCGATGCCTGGCTGTTCTACACCGACATGCTCGCCACCGGCGATGCCGCGATGTCGACGGCCGATCTGGAGCGGCTGGAGGCGATCGTTGCCAATGAAGCAAATTTCGCGGACTTCCTGCGCATCAAGGCAGCTGGGCTGGCGGCCGGCAAGCGCGAGCAGCGCGGCGAGCGAGACGCGGGCATGCGGCTGCGCGAGACCGCGCTTGCGATTTCGGCCCGCGCCTTCACCGCGCAGCATCCGCTCAGCTTCGAGATCAAGCTCGGCATCGCGACAGCCCTGATCGCCGATGATCCGAACCGCGCCGTGCGCGCGTTCACCGCGCTCGACCGCGAGATGTTCGACTGGATGAAGCGCGAGGTTGGCACATCGGGCGATCGCGCCGTCGCGGAAGCGATCCGCGCCCATGCCGACCATCTGCTGTTCGCGTTCGGCCGCTTCGCCACCTCCGCCGGATCGTCGGTGGCACAGCCGGCCTTTGCCGCCGCGGTGCTGCGCTGGAAGACGCTCGGCGGCGGCGACGCCACCGCGCTGCGCCGGCTCGAGACCCAAATGGCTGACAAGGACGAGGAGACCACAGCGCTGCTGCGCGCAGCGCTCCGGCTCAACGGCGAGAAGCAGGAGCTGTTCTCGTCGGGCAATATCGACGACTGGGCGAGATCCGTGTGGCAGCGGCAGGACGCGGCCGAGAAGGCGCTGAACAAGCGGCTCGACGCGATCGGCGTGAAGCCGCCGCAGGATCAGATCCGTCCCTCGCAGCTGCTCGCGCCGCAGGAAGCCGTCATCAACTATTTCATCACGCGGCAATGGAAGGCGGATCGCCAGTCCAAGGAGCCGCTGTCCGCAACGGTGCTCTACGCCATCGTCGAGACCGCAACGAGCGAGCCCCGCGTGGTCGATCTCGGCGATCCCGGCCGCATGGTCGACACCGGCGTGCGGACCGAGATCGCGCGGCTGCGCACGATGCAGGCCGCCGCGCCGGATCACGACGCCGAAGCACCCGACACCAGGGGGCTCGGCACCAAAGGCCGCTTCCAGAACCTCCGCGCCCGGCTGTTCGCGCCGCTGGAGCCTTTGCTGAAGGACAAGACCACGCTCTATGTGGTGCCGGACGGCTTCCTGTTTGCCATGCCGTTCGCGCTGCTGCCCGGCGCCGACGGCGGCCTGCTGGAGGACCGCACCACGATCCGGATGCTGACCAGCCCCGACGCGCTGATCGCGATCCACGCGCGCGAAAAGCTCGACCGGACGGGCGCGATGCTGCTCGCGGGCGGCATCGAATACGGCCGGCCGGGGCCGATGCCCCTGCCCGGCACCAAGACCGAGATCGAGGCGATCGCAAAGCTCGCCCGCGCGCGCGGCGCGCCGGTCGAGATGCTGACCGGGCGCGGCGTCAGCGAAGCCGCACTGCGCGAGGCGATCGGAAGGGTGCGCATCGCGCATCTGGCGACCCACGGCTTCTATCACGACAGCACGGCGTCCGGCCTCGATACGCTCTGGCAGAGCGGCATCGTGCTGTCCGGCGCCGGCGACAGCCGATGGCCGCTGCGCGACGAGAAGGACGGCTATCTCTATGCCTTCGAAGTGATGGACTGGGACCTGTCCGGGCTTGATCTGCTGGTGCTCTCGGCCTGCGAGACCGGCCGCGGCGACGAGAGTTTCGTCAGCGGCCTGCGCGGCCTGCCGACCGCGCTCGGCATCGCCGGCGCCCGGCGCGCGCTGTTGACGCTGTGGCCGGTCGCCGACGAGGGCACCGCCAATTTCACCATGCGCTTCTACGAGCACCTGGCTGAGGGGCTGACCTATTCGGATGCGCTGCGCCAGACCCGGCGCGATGCGCGCGACGGCAAGGTCGCCGGCGCCAAGGACGCGAGCGTGTGGGCGGCGTTCGTGCTGTTCGAGGGCTGAGACGCAGGCCTCATATGAACGGCGCAAGGGCCCTTTGCCGCCGAATCATGCAGGGCAGATCGGCACGCGCGGCAGGTAATTTGCTTTGACTTGGGCGGCCTGATCGGAGACAAGCCGCCCATGCCGAAAAAACCCGGGACCAATCCCAAAGGCGAATTCGCCTTCTTCAACGTCTTCTATGAAGACGGCTCGCAGCGCTCCAACCGCCGCGTGCCCTCGGAGTTGCTGGGCGGGCTGGACGGCGACGAGCCGGCACGCGCCTTCCTGCGCGAGCAGGACCGCGAGATCGCCGAAAAGGGCGGCCGACCACCGCTCGAGATCAAGACCATCGAGCGCGTCGGCGCGAAGAAGAAGTAGCGGCGCCAGGCTCTCGCGCCTCATCAACGTCACAGCAAGCGGAACCCCTCTCCCCGCCCTCCCCCACAAGGGGGGAGGGAGCCCTTCCACCAG
>DASVOL010000961.1:0-2697 GCA_036383375.1 Bradyrhizobium sp.
CACAACTTCTGGATTCCGGGTTCGTCGCTTTGCGCCGCCCCGGAATGACGGGGTGATATCACGCCCCCAGCACGTCCTTCTGCATCTTGCCGCCGTAGAAATGGAAGAACGGCACCGGCGCATCGTGACGGAGCGGGCCGGTGGCGAGACGGCGGTCGAGCTCGGCGAGCACATTCTTGGTCATGGCGTGCGCGTCGGCGAGCGGTTCGGAGCCGATCTCGACCCACACGAGTTCGACCAGCTCGGCGTCGGCATGCACCACGCCTTCGACCCGATGCGCGATGGTCGAGGCGTCGGCGGTGAAGAAGCGGGTGTCGAAACGGCGGACGCGGCCGGGCGGGGTGATCGCGCGAGCGATCAGGAACAGGCCGGACGGATCGGGCAGCAACCCTGCGTCAGCGAACGGCGCCCAGGGGCCATCGAGCTTCTGCGACTTCTCGACCTTGCGGCCGAGGCAGAGCCCGGTCTCTTCGCAGGCTTCGCGGATCGCCGCATTGGCGAGCGCGCGTGCGCGGCCGGGCGTGATCTTCGGACTGCCCTTCAACAGATTGGCTTCGAGCTCCGGCGTGATCGGCGCCGCGACCGGCACGCGGTTGTCGGCCTTGTCGACACGGCCGCCGGGAAACACGAACTTGCCCGGCATGAACACCACCTTGTCGTGGCGCTTGCCGACCAAGACCTTCGGCTTGGCGCCGGAGCGATCGATCAGGATCAGCGTCGCCGCATCCTTCGGCCGGAAATACGCGTGATGATCGGCTTCCTTCTCGCCCTGGTGGACGACGGCGGCAGGGGCGGCAGCTTCAGTCATTTCATCCCTTTCATTTCTTCTTGATGGCCGGTTTAGCTAGACCGGCGGGATGTCGCTAGGGGGATTCTCGTCAAAGCCGTGCATGCGCAGAGCCCATTGCAATCCGATCACGGCTCCCTTCACCGGCTGCAACAGTGCCAGCGATGCGAACAGCGTGAACGGCAGATAGATCGCAAGTTGCAGCCACACCGGCGGCGCATAGTCGGTCTCGATCCACAGCGCGGTCGGTACCACCATATGGCCGACAATGACGATGACGAGATAGGCGGGCAGATCGTCGGCGCGATGCGGCGTGAAATCGAGATCGCAGACCGGGCAATGGCCGTCGCATTTGAGAAACTTGCGGAACAGCCGGCCTTTTCCGCAGCGCGGACAACGGCTAAGGAACCCGCGCTTCATCGCGGTCCACACGTCGCGCTTCTCGGGCTCAGCTGCGTCGCGAGTCCAGACCACCGTCGGCGGTGTCACTTCCATGACGTGCCTCGCTTCGATTTGCCGGACTTCGGCTTCGCCGGCTTGCGGTCCTTCTTGCGTGCCTTCCGTTCCTTGTGCGCCTTCTTGCCGGATCCCTTTTTGGGCCCCTTGCTCGGTCCCTTGCCAAATCCGGCGCCGCGGCGCTCGGCTCCGACACCGTCGCGTTTTCTGCCGCGCGGAATTGTCTGGCCTTCGGATAATAGCTCAAAACGCAGTGCGCCCGCCACCGGCGCGGCCTCGACCAGCCGCACGTCGACGACATCGCCGAGCCGATACATCGCGCCGCTGCGCGTGCCGATCAGCGCGTGGCGGGTTTCGTCGTAGTTGAAATATTCGCTGCCGATGGTGCGGATCGGGATCAGGCCGTCGGCGCCTGTGTCGTCGAGCTTCACGAACAGGCCGGCTCGCGTCACGCCGGAGATGCGGCCCTGGAACGAAGCGCCGACCTTGTCGGCAAGGAAATGCGCGATCAGCCGGTCGGTGGTCTCGCGCTCCGCCTTCATCGCGCGGCGCTCGGTGACGGAAATCTGCGCGGCGATCTCGGCCAGCGTCTCCACGCTCTCATCGGTCGGCAAGGCGCCTTCGCCAAGGCCGAGCGCGCGGATCAGCGCGCGATGCACGATCAGATCGGCGTAGCGTCGGATCGGCGAGGTGAAATGCGCGTAGCGGCGCAGGTTCAAGCCGAAATGGCCGTAGTTCTCGGCGGAGTATTCGGCCTGCGCCTGCGAACGCAGCACCACCTCGTTGACCAGCGGTTCGTAATCCTCGCCGGAGACCTGTGCCAGCACACGGTTGAACTGCGCGGGACGCAGCGCGCCCTGCTTGGTGAAGGGCAGGTCGAGCGTCTTCAGGAATTCCTGGAGGTTGTGCACCTTCTCCTGGCTCGGCTCGTCATGCACGCGATAGATCAGCGGCAGCGCCTTCTTCTCCAGCATCTCCGCAGCGGCGACGTTGGCGAGGATCATGAACTCCTCGATCAGCCGGTGCGCATCGAGCCGCTGCGGGACGATCACGCGATCCACGGTGCCGTCCGGTTTCAGCAGGATCTTGCGCTCGGGCAGATCGAGATCGAGCGGGTCGCGCTCGTTGCGCGCGAGCTTGACGAGTTCATAGGCCGACCACAGCGGCTTGAGGATCGGATCGAGCAGGGGACCCGTCGTGTCGTCGGGCCTGCCGTCGATTGCCGCCTGTGCCTGCGCGTAAGCGAGCTTCGCGGCCGAGCGCATCAGCACGCGATGGAAGGTGTGCGAGCGCTTGCGGCCGTCGGAGCCGATCACCATCCGCACCGCGAGCGCGCCGCGCGGCTCGCCCGGCACCAGCGAGCAGAGATTGTTGGAGATGCGCTCGGGCAGCATCGGCACCACGCGATCGGGGAAATACACCGAGTTGCCGCGCTGGAGCGCGTCGCGGTCGAG
>DASVOL010000962.1:0-1791 GCA_036383375.1 Bradyrhizobium sp.
CATCATGATCACGCGCATGACCACGATCACCATCATCATGATGAGCATTGCGACCACGCCCATCATCACCACGACCACTCCCATGCTCATGACCACAAATGAGCCTGATCCCGCTGCGGTGCGCGGCGGGATGGCGGAGGACGAAGCGGCCGCGCTGTACCGGCTGATGACGTGGCTATCGCCGTCCTTTCCGGTGGGGGCGTTCGCCTATTCCAGCGGCATCGAATGGGCGGTCGAGGCCGGCGACATCGCCGATGCCACCTCGCTGCGCGGCTGGCTCGCGGCAATGCTCACCGACGGCAGCGGCTTTTGCGACGCAGTGTTCCTTGCACAAAGCCATCGCGCGGCGTCGGAGCCCGGCCACGCCGGGCTGAAGGAGATCGCCGAGCTTGCTGCCGCCTTCGTGCCGTCGCGCGAGCGGCAGCTCGAGACCACGACGCAGGGGCGCGCCTTCATCGAGATTGCCCGCGCGGCGTGGAATTCGTCCGGCCTCGACGCGATGATCGCGGCCTGCGACGGCCCGATCGTCTACCCGGTCGCGGTCGGTATCGTCAGCGCCGCGCATGGCATCCGGCTTTCGCCGTCGCTGCATGCCTTCCTGCATGCCGTGTTGTCGAACTGGATTTCCGCAGGCAGCCGGCTGATCCCGCTCGGGCAGACCGACAGTCAGCGCGTGCTGGCCGATCTCGAGCCGGTCGTTGCCGCAACCGCGGCGCGCGCCGACGCCGCCTCGCTCGACGATCTCGGCAGCGCGACCTTTCGCGCCGACCTCGCAAGCCTGCGTCATGAGACGCAATACACGAGGCTGTTCCGATCATGATGGGCCACACCATCCACGCGTCGTCCCCGCGAAAGCGGGGACCCATAATCACCGGCTTTGGTGGTTGCGCGAGGCTGGGGCCCCAGACGGTTGCAGCAACTGAATTCGGTGGTTATGGGTCCCTGCTTGCGTAGGGACGACGATAGCGGAGGCACTCTTCACATGCCCACTTCTCATGGCCCGTTGCGCGTCGGCGTCGGCGGTCCGGTCGGCTCCGGCAAGACCGCGCTGATGGATCTGCTCTGCAAGTCGATGCGTGAGCGCTACGACATCGCGGCGATCACCAACGACATCTACACCAAATGGGACGCCGAGTTTCTGGTGCGCTCCGGTTCGCTGACGGCGGACCGCATCGCCGGCGTCGAGACCGGCGGCTGCCCGCACACCGCGATCCGTGAGGACGCCTCGATGAATCTTGCCGCGGTCGCCGACATGCGGGCGAAATTCCCCAATCTCGATCTGGTGCTGATCGAATCCGGCGGCGACAATCTGGCGGCGACGTTCTCGCCGGAACTGGCGGATCTGACGATCTACGTCATCGACGTCGCCGCCGGCGACAAGATCCCGTCCAAGGGAGGTCCCGGCATCACGCGATCCGACCTTCTGGTGATCAACAAGATCGACCTCGCGCCCCATGTCGGTGCGTCGCTTGAGAAGATGGACACCGACGCCAGGCGGATGCGCGGCGAGCGGCCCTTCGTGATGACCAACCTGAAGAAGAGCGACGGCCTCGACCGCATCATCAGCTTCATCGAGACCAAGGGCGGTCTTCGGTCGCAGGGCGCGGGCAAGGCGAGGTAGCGCGTTAATGATTGTGGCGGGCCGCCAGCGCCAGCAGCCCGTACCCGTCACCCCCCCGCGCAAAGGCTACGCCTTTGTCGCTGGAGGAGCGCGTAGCGCGTCTCGAAGGGTCGACGGCCACCAGCCGGGCCGTGCATCCTTCGAGGCTCGCTGCGCTCGCACCTCAGGAT
>DASVOL010000963.1:0-11552 GCA_036383375.1 Bradyrhizobium sp.
CGAGCCCCCGGGCGCCCGCGCTCGCGTCGCCCTGTCGGGCCTGACCATGGCCGAATACTTCCGCGACGAGGAAGGCCAGGACGTGCTGTTCTTCGTCGACAACATCTTCCGCTTCACGCAGGCCGGTTCCGAAGTGTCGGCGCTGCTCGGCCGTATCCCGTCGGCGGGGGGTTACCAGCCGACGCTTGCGACCGACATGGGCGCGCTGCAGGAGCGCATCACCACGACCACGAAGGGCTCGATCACGTCGGTGCAGGCCATCTACGTGCCTGCCGACGACTTGACCGACCCGGCGCCAGCAACCTCATTCGCCCATCTGGACGCGACGACCGTGCTGTCGCGCGCGATTTCGGAAAAGGGCATCTATCCGGCGGTGGACCCGCTCGACTCGACCTCGCGCATGCTGTCGGCGCTGGTCGTCGGTGAAGAGCACTACAACACCGCGCGTCTCGTCCAGCAGATCCTCCAGCGCTACAAGTCGCTGCAGGACATCATCGCCATTCTCGGCATGGACGAACTGTCGGAAGAGGACAAGCTGACGGTGGCCCGCGCCCGCAAGGTCGAGCGCTTCTTGTCGCAGCCGTTCCACGTCGCCGAAATCTTCACCGGCTCGCCGGGCAAGTTCGTCGACCTCGCCGACACCATCAAGGGCTTCCGCGATCTCTGCCAGGGCAAGTACGACCATCTGCCGGAAGCGGCGTTCTACATGGTCGGCACCATCGAAGAAGCCGTCGAGAAGGGCAAGAAGCTCGCCGCGGAAGCGGCCTGAGCTTCATGATGTCGTCATCGCCGGACTTGATCCGGCGATCCATCGAACGAGAACTGTTTTGACTGATGGACCCGCGGGTCAAGCCCGCGGGTGACAGCGCAAAGAACGGAAAGACCATGACCACCTTCCACTTCGATCTCGTCTCTCCCGAAAAGCTCGCCTTCTCCGGCGAGGTCGATCAGGTTGACGTCCCCGGCGTGGAGGGTGATTTCGGTGTGCTCGCCGGCCACGCTCCAGTGATCGCCACGATTCGTCCGGGTATCCTGACGATCACGACCGCCGGCAAGCGCGAGAAGGTGATCGTGCTCGGCGGCCTCGCCGAAGTCTCGGACAAGGGCCTCACCGTGCTCGCCGACGTCGCGACCACGATTGCCGAACTCGATCGTGCGAAGTTCGCCGAGACCATCAAGGAGATGGAAGAAAAGCTCGCCGAGCATGAGGGCACCGAGCTCGACCACGCGATCGAGCGGCTCGATCACTTCAAGAGCATCCAGCAGGAACTCAACTCCACGGCTATGCACTAAGGCGCGATTGCCGACCGGCGATCGCGCCACGGCGCTCAAGTCGAGCGCGGCTTTGTGAAATCGCTCACACTCTCTGCTTCGGCTACCAGGCCTTGAACGATTCAACGCTGGCCGTACCCCGGCGGGCGTTGAATGCTTGTTGCGCCCGGAGGCGTCTGGCGGCATTCTGCCCGGCATATTTGGGTTCCGGGGCTGGTCCTCATGAAGCGCAAGATCGCAGCGATCTTTGCGGCCGATATTGCAGGCTATAGTCGATTGGTTGCCGAGGATGAGGAGGAGACGCTGCGGCGGCTCGCCTCCTATCGTCAGGTCACCGACGATTTCATCGCAAAATGCGGCGGCCGTATCTTCAACACCGCGGGCGACGCAGTGCTCGCCGAATTTCCCAGCGCCGTCGAAGCCGTGCGTTGCGCGATCGACATCCAGGAAAGCCTGCGCACGCGCAACATGGCCTATCCGCCGAGCCGGCAGATGTCGTTCCGGATCGGCATCACCATCGGCGATGTGGTCGAGCGCGACGGCGATCTGCTTGGCGATGGCGTCAATATCGCCGCGCGGCTCGAGGGCCTCGCCGAGGTCGGCGGCATCTGCGTGTCGCGCGCGGTGCACGAGCAGGTCGCCAACAAGCTGTCGGTGCAATTCGCCGACATCGGCGCGCAGGAAGTGAAGAACATCCCGACCCCCGTGCACGCCTACATGGTGGCGATGCGGCGCGAGGACGGCACCTACGCGACGCCGCAGCTCAAAAAGCCGATCAAGGGCGCAGCAGCGGGCACGCCGGCCTGGATGTGGCCTGCTGCCGTCACCCTGGTGCTGCTCGCCGCCATCGGCGTCGGCGGCTTCCTCTATTACACCAAGCTGGAGACGTCGGCCGCCAAGCCTGCCGTCGTGGCCAGCTCCACGCCGGCACCCGCGCCCCTGGTATCGGCTTCACCGGCACCCTTGGTCGCACCGTCGCCATCAGCGATGACCGCGCCGGCCGCGAAGCCTGCGCTGCCGCCGCAGCTGGCCGCATCGGCTCCGCCGTCGATCACATCAGGCGACAAGCTCGCCACCGACATCATTCCGTTCGTCAGCGACCGCACCCGCATCGCGCTCGCGACCGAATATCTGACCGCGGGCGATTCCAAGGCGCTTGCCATCAACATCAACGGTTTCGCCGGCTGGAGCGTGGCGCAGCCGAACGCGGACGCGGCGAAGACCTCGGCGCTGGAGCAGTGCCAGAAGCGCGCCGACAATGTGGGCTCGCCGCGCAAGTGCGAGCTCTATGCGGTCGGCAATGCCGTGGTGTATGGCCATGGCCAGCCGCCGGTGCCGCCCTTGCCGTGGGTCAAGCGTGATGCGCTGGTCGAGAAGCCGTACGCCACCAAGGACGTTCCGCTGCTGCGCGAGGCGGCCAGGGCCCGGCTCGACAGCCTGTTTGTGCCGGGGCGCAAGACGCGCACCATCGCGCTCGGCCCGGGTGGTCACTACTTCTTCAATTCCGGCATCGACTCGCTCGAGGAATCGGTGCGGCGCAATTTGCAGGCCTGCGGCGCGGTCGCGGGCGTGCCCTGCACGGTCGTTGTGGTCGACGACGTCTTCGTGGTGCCGGTTCCGTCCACATTGCGTGTGACCGGCTTCTTCAAGGCCGCGGACAGTTCGGTCATCATGCCGGGCGAGCGGAGCGATGTCGCGCGGAAGCTTGCCGACGCGACAGCAGGCTGGAATGCGGTTGCGGTCGGCACGCAGGGACGGCCCGGCCTTGGGTTGAAGGCGGAGAACGAGCAGGTTGCAATCAACGCTGCGCTCGGCGACTGCGCCAAGCGCGACAGCGACTGCCATGTCATCGCGATCGGTCCGTTCACGGTGGGCCCGAACTAAAGCATGATCCGGAAAATTGCGAAGCGGTTTTCCCTGCGACAAACGCGAAGCGTTTGCGCGGAGATCATGCTCAAACAAGGAGCTAATGCGCGATGGGAGTTAACCCCACCTCATCGCGCATTAGAGCATGATCCGAGAAATGTGAAGCAGCTTACAGCAGGGATCGCCTACCGATGACAAGCTGCGGCGCGATGACGAATTGGCCCAATCGCGTCGCGATGCTACTTCTGACGTAACGGACAACATGCTGTGCTGACTTTCTCGACCGACGCTCTCCGCCCGCAGGACCGCTTTGAGCACTGGTGCGACGTGCGCGGCAAAAACCTGTTCGGGGTGACCATCGAGCTCGAGCGCGACAGGCGGCCCGATTTCCGCGGAAGCTTTTCCGCGACGCCGGTCGGCGGCGCCGTGCTGGCGGAAATGTCGGCGTCGTCCTACCGCGTCAGCCGGACCTCATCCGACATCGGTCGTGTTCCGAGCAACAGCCTGCATCTCGGCTGGCAGGTGCGCGGCCCCGGCCACATGAATATCGGCCGCGATCGCATCCAGTGGGTCGGCAACGGAGATATGGTGTTCGGCCATTCCAATCTTCCGTTTGCATCGACGCCCGATCGGACCGACGGCTTTCGCTTCTTCAGCCTCAAGATTCCCATCACCGACGAGCTCGTGCTCGGTGCCCGGATCGAGGACGTGCCGCTGGTCGCGCTGGCGCGCGATGCAAGCCTGACCCGGCTGGTCGGCGCCATGTTCCGCTCCATGACGCGCGATCCGGCCCAAGCCGGGCAGTTCGCCGGCGAGGTCACGCATATGGTGCGCCTGGCGCTGCTTGCGCGCGGACGCGTGCGGCCGCGCCAGGATGAGATCCGTGCCGCGCTGCATGCGGGCTACCTCCATGCCGCGCGCGAAATCCTGCTGCGCGATCTGCATCGCGCCGCGCTCACGCCGGCTGCGGTCGCCACCGAGCTCGGCATTTCACTGCGGCAATTGCATGCGTTGTTCGAGCCGACCGGCCTGTCGTTCGCACGAACGCTGACGACAACGAGGTTGAAGGAGGCGATGCGGCTCCTCTCATCGATGCAGGAACGCGGCATCGACGAGGTCGCGTTCTCGTGCGGCTTCGACAGCATCGCGACCTTCTATCGCGTGTTCCGCGCGACCTACGGCATGACGCCGGGCGATGCGCGGCGCCTTTCGCCGCAGGATCAGCTAGAGCATGATCCGGAAAAGTGTGAAGCGGTTTTCCCTCGCGACAAACGCGGAGATCATGCTCGAACGAGAATCTAAAGCGCGATGATGATTCAACCTAATCTCATCGCGCTTTAGCGAATTCCGCGAACCGGCTCGCGACCGCGCGATAGACCTCGCGGCGGAACGGCACCACGAGATCGGCGACGCGATCGAGACGCTCCCAGCGCCATTGATCGAACTCGGCGGGCTGGCCGTTGCGCGGCGTCAACGGATCGATCTCTTCGTCGCGTCCGGTGAAGCGCAGCGCGAACCATTTCTGCCGCTGGCCGCGAAATTTGGCGAGCCGATGGGTTGCCGGCCCGTCATAGGCCGGGAATTCGTAGGTCATCCAGTCAGTCTCGCCGAGATAATCGGCGTTGACCGCACCGGTTTCTTCCCACAATTCGCGCATCACGGCCTGGCGCGGATCCTCGCCGTCGTCGATACCGCCTTGCGGCATCTGCCATTCGAGGCCGGGCAGCACGATCTCCGGACCGTCGTCCTTGATCCGGTGGCCGATCAACACGCGTCCGTCGCCGTTGAACAGCGCGATGCCCACATTGGGGCGATAGGGCTTATCTGATGACATTCTCGACCGGTGCGTCGCGCGTTGATCTGGCCGATCATCCGGCCAGTTACTTGGCCGCCAGACCGGCGAATTCCTTCACGACGCGCTCATAGACCGGACGCTTGAACGGCACAATCAGCTCCGGCAGATTCTTCATCGGCTCCCAGCGCCAGGTGATGAACTCGGCCTTGTGGCCGCCGCCGGGGTGGGCGACGTTGATCTCGTTCTCGTCGCCGGTGAAGCGCAGCGCGAACCATTTCTGCCGCTGGCCGCGATAGCGGCCCTTCCAGGCGCGGCCGGCGACGGTGCGCGGGATGTCATAGATCAGCCAGTCCGAGACCTCGCCGAGCTTCTCCACCGACTTGACGCTGGTCTCTTCATAAAGCTCGCGCCGCGCGGCCTGGAACGTATCCTCGCCGGGATCGACACCACCTTGCGGCATTTGCCAGACATGCGCGTCGTCGACATGCTCGATGCCGCCGGCGCGGCGTCCGATGAAGACCAGTCCCGCGGTATTCAGCAGCATGATGCCGACGCAGGTTCGATAGGGCAGGTCCTCATAACGTGCCATGCTGCCGCTACCTCGCACAGTTCCCGGTGCCACCCGACCCGGCCCCCCGGCAAGGTCTTAGGTTGCACCAACAGATTGATCTTCTAGCCCGATTTTGATTTCAGCATCGCCGTTGTCAATGGCACAAGCATGATGCCCTTGGAGTCCAGTGTCTTGAGCCAGGCGCCGAGCCGCTCGATCGAGACCGGCAGCGCCGAGGCGACGCCCACGGCCGTGCCGCGTTCCTTGGCGATCGTTTCCAGCTTGACCAGCGCGCGGTCGATTTCCGCAGACGTCGGCACCGCGTCGATGGCGAAATCGGCCTTGGCGAACGGCAGCGATTGGCCGGCCGAGAGGCTCTGCGCGACGCTGCGCGGGGTGGAACCGTCGTCGAAAAAGCTCAGGCCGCGCTTGGCCGCTTCGCGCACGATGGGCTGCATCACCGGATCGGTTGCGACGAACCGGGCTCCCATGAAGTTGGCGATCCCGGCATAGCCCTGCAGGCGGCTGAGGTGCCAATAGAGACGGTCGAGGTTCTGTTCGGCACTCAAAGTGGTCAGCAGGGTCTGCGGGCCCGGATCGTTGTCGGGATAGTCGAACGGCTCCATCGGGATCTGCAGCAGGATCTCGTGGCGCTGGCCCCTCGCACGTTCCGCCAGCTTGCCGGGATCGGCGCCATACGGCGTGAAGGCCAGCGTCACGGCCGGCGGCAGCTTCATGATGGCGTCAGCGGTCTTGGCGGCGCCGACCCCGAGGCCTGAGACCACGATCGCGACCACGGGCATCCGGGCCGCCTTGGTGCGGTCGGCTTCGGCCGCATAGACCGTGAACGGCTTCAGGCCGTCGGCGACAACAGGGATCATGCCGTAGCGCGACTTTTCCAAAAGGCGCGGGTCGATCCCGGTCATCGCAAGCGGGGCCGCCTCGCCGCCGTCAGCCGTCTTTTCGGCGGGATCGCCGGCGCCGATCACGACATCCTGGCGCTTGCCGCTGGAGCCGTCGATGATGGTGACGGTCTTGGCATCGTTCTTGGCGTCGCCGGTTGCGGCCGGCGCCTTGGCAGCGGATTTGACCGCCGGCTCAGTCGGGGCGTGCTTGTCGTCGGCGGCCGTGGGCGCAGGATTACGGAGGGTGATTCGGGCAATCGGCTCGCCCCCGAGCGGATTGTCGTTGAACAGCGCGACGCCGGCGAAACCGACCAATACGAGGCCCAGCAGCACGGCGAGCGCCTGCATCGCCGTGAACGGCAGGCGGAAACGGCGCGTCCTGCTCACGGTCTTTTGCCCAAGCGGCGTGCTCAGTTCGTCGGCCGCTTCTGCCATGACCCTCCCCGAATCAACAGCGCGAACGATAGCACGATGCGGTGCATTCCCGCGCGCCGGCCGCCCCGTCAAAGCACGGCCGGCGGTGGACGGCGAAAACAGAAAGGGCGGCCCGAGGGCCGCCCTGTTCGTCGAATCAATTGGATGGGATCAGTTCGCGGACTTGTTGGCCGGCTTGTCGGCGGCGGCCTTGTCGCCGGTCGCCTTATCTCCGGACGGAGCGGCCGGAGCCGGCGTGGCATTCGAGGTCGACTTGATGCCGTGCAGCAGGTCGTCGGCCATCTTCAGCGCCTTGTCGTCCTTGGCGTCCGGCGGGACGTAGGACTGCGAGCCGGTCTTCTCGTCGCCGTCGTTCTTCAGATGGCCGCGCAGCGAGGCCTCGCCCTTGGTGTCGGTGCGCGCCTTCAGCTCTTCCGGCACGTCCTGCAGCACCTCGATGTCGGGCACGATGCCCTTGGCCTGGATCGACTTGCCCGACGGCGTGTAGTAGCGCGCGGTGGTCAGGCGCAGCGCGCCGTTGCCCGAGCCGAGCGGGATGATGGTCTGCACCGAACCCTTGCCGAACGAGCGGGTGCCGACCAGCGTCGCTCGCTTGTGGTCCTGCAGCGCGCCGGCGACGATTTCGGAGGCCGATGCCGAGCCGCCGTTGATCAGCACGATGACCGGCTTGCCCTTGGTCAGGTCGCCCGGATGGGCGGCGCGGCGCTGGGTTTCCTCGGCATTGCGGCCGCGGGTCGAGACGATCTCGCCACGCTCCAGGAAGGAGTCGGACACGGTGACCGCTTCTTCGAGCAGGCCGCCGGGATTGTTTCTGAGGTCGATGATGTAGCCCTTCAGCTTGTCGCCGATCTGGCTCTGCAGGTTGGCGACTTCCTTCTTCAGGCCTTCGGTGGTCTGCTCGTTGAAGGTGGTGATGCGGATGTAGGCGATGTCGTCAGCCTCGACGCGCGCACGTACCGAGCGGACGCGGATGTTGTCGCGCACCAGCGTGACGTCGATCGGATTGTCCTGGCCCTTGCGGATGATCTTGAGCTTGATCTTGGTGTTGACCGGGCCGCGCATCTTCTCGACGGCCTGGTTCAAGGTCAGGCCCTGCACGGCTTCATCGTCGAGGTTTGTGATGATGTCGTTGGCCATGATGCCGGCCTTCGAGGCCGGGGTGTCGTCGATCGGCGAGACCACCTTGATCAGGCCGTCTTCCATCGTGACCTCGATGCCGAGGCCACCGAACTCGCCGCGGGTCTGCACCTGCATGTCGCGGAAGCTCTTGGCGTCCATGTAGCTCGAATGCGGGTCGAGGCCGGACAGCATGCCCGAGATGGCAGACTCGACGAGCTTGCTGTCGTCCGGCTTCTCGACATAGTCGCTGCGCACCCGTTCGAACACGTCGCCGAACAGATTGAGCTGGCGGTAGGTGTCCGACGTCGCGGCGCGCGCGCTCGATCCCATCAGCACAGCGCGGGGCTGCGTGACGAAAAGCGTCAGGGCCGCGCCGGTGGCGGCGCTAAGGAGAATTACCGAAGTCTTGCGCATCATCCGCGGACCTTTTCGCCTTCATTTGCGGTCCACCATGGACCTGGATCGATTGGAGTGCCGTCTTTCCGGAACTCGACATAGAGCACTGGCTGGCTCGCATTGGTCGCGAGAATGGATGCAACCTGGGACGTCGACCCCATGGTCGCAACCGGCTCCCCCGTTAGCACAAACTGGCCGATGTTTACCGAAATACGCTCCATCCCGGCGATCAGGACATGATACCCGCCCCCGGCATTGAGGATCAAGAGTTGTCCATAGCTGCGGAAAGGACCAGCGTAAACAACCCAGCCGTCACACGGGGTTGTGACCTGCGCGCCCGGTTTGGCGGCCAAGGAAATGCCCTTTTGTACGCCCCCCGCGCCGTCGGAACCGCCAAATTCGCGAATCTTGGTGCCATTCACGGGATAGGAGAACAGGCCTTTGGCCGAGGCGAAGGCTATCGCCGGGCTCATGCGGGCCGGGTCCTTGAGAGCCCCCAGATTGGGCTTGCCATTAACGGTAGCGGGGGCGCCCTGGAGGCTGGCCGTGGCGGCCGCCTTGGCCGCGCTCTTGAGGTCCTGCTCCATCTTGGCGATCAGGCCCTGCAGATCGGCGGCCTGCTTCGACAGCGCGATGGCGCGGGCGCCTTCGGCCTCCATGTCCTTTTCGGCCGCGCTCTGCTGCCGCTGCCGCTCGTCGACCAGCGCCGCGAGGCGGGTCTGGTCTTCCTTCAGCTTGTCGCGATCGGCCGCCAGCGCATCGCGCTCGGTCGAGATGGTCTTGCGCAACGCGACCAGTTCGCCGAGATCGGCCGCAAGCTTCTCGGCGCGCACGCGCAATTCCGGCACCACCGCGCCGAGCAGCATCGCGGTGCGTAGCGATTGCAGCGCATCCTCGGGCCGCACCAGCAGCGCCGGCGGCGTGCGCCGTCCGGCGCGCTGTAGTGCGGCCAGCACCTCGATCACCTCGGAGCGGCGTGAATCGAGCGAGCCGCGGATGTCGCGCTCGCGGCCGTCGAGCGGCTGCAGGCGTGCCTCGGCGTCGGCGATCCGCGTCTCGACGCTGCGCACCTGGCCGGCAATGTCGATCAGCTGCTGATTGAGCTTGCTGCGGTCCTGGCCGATCGCGGCGATGTCGGCCTTCAGCTTCTCCTGCAGCTCGGTCGCCTTGCGCTGCTGCTCGCGGGCGGCCTCGAGCTCCTGCTCGCGCTGCTTGATGGCGTCGGGCGAGGTCTCCGCGGTGGCGGCTTGCTGTGCCGGCGGTGCGGACTGTTGTGTGGGTGGTGTCGCCTGCGCATGCGCCGTGGTCAGCGGACACGCGGCGAGCATGGCGATCGACAGAGGCAGGGATGCCGGCAGCCAGCGGCGGCGCGCGGTGCCGAGTTGCGAAGCCAAATCCGAAGCTGTGTCCCGCTTGTGCTGCATCTCGCGTGCGTTCAGCGCTCTCGACGGTCCGTCATCGCGACTCAGGCGCGATGATAGGGATGGCCGGCCAAAATGGTCGCGGCCCGATAAATCTGTTCCAGAAGCATGACGCGGACCATTTGGTGCGGCCAGGTCGCGGAGCCGAATGCAATACGCAACGAAGCCTTGCGCTGCAATTCGGGCGAAAGTCCGTCCGCGCCGCCGATCACGAAGACGGTATGCGCCGCCCCCTCGTCACGCCAGCGGCCGAGCTGCTGCGCAAAGCTCGCGCTGTCGATGCTCTTGCCGCGTTCGTCGAGCGCGACCAGCATGTGCTTTTCCGGCAGCAGCGCCGCGATCGCCGCGGCCTCCTCAGCGATACGCGCTGGCGTGTCGCGCGCGCGGCTCTCCGCAATCTCATGGATCTCGAGGCCGCGAAAGCCGAGCTTGCGGCCGATATCTTCGAAGCGCTCGCGGTAACGCTCAGCGAGCTCCCGTTCAGGGCCCTGTTTCAGGCGGCCGATGCAGATGACGACGAGGCGCATCAGCGCAAGCTATATGCGCTGCAGCCGATTCGCATCGGCTTCTATACCTCTTAGACCGCCGCGACCGCCGGGTTCTGAGTCCACAACCGCTCGAGGTTGTAGAACTCGCGCACCTCAGGCCTGAACACGTGCACGATCACCTCGCCGGAATCGATCAGCACCCAGTCGCAATTGGGCAAGCCCTCGACGTGGATGTTCTTGACCCCGTTTTCCTTGAGGCTCTTCGTCACATTTTCCGCGATCGCGCCAACGTGCCGGTTAACCCGGCCGGTGGTGACGATCATGTAGTCGGAATATGCGGATTTGCCGCGAAGGTCGATGGTGACCGTCTCTTCCGCTTTCATGTCGTCGAGGCGGGAGAGGATCAGGTTCAGCGTCTTGTTGGCATCCGGTTTGTCGGCGTCCGGTTGCGCCTGCAAGGCCGCGGTTTTCGTCGATGTTTTACGCGCAGTCTTTGGACCTGAAGTCTTTGGAACCTTGGGTAAAACAGACTTTGACAATACAGATGTGGCCAGGGACCATTCCTTTCACTGTATCGCGGGTGCCGAATCCTCGGCCCCACGGACCATACTACGCATGTGGGGTTAATGGTTTCAATATTCCAGTAACCCTTTTGCGCCTCACGCCGTTCTCCAGCTCCCGTCCGGGTTCCGCAGTCCGGTCGAAGACAAATTGGATTTCATTCCTGTCAGGAACACCCAGGCCGGCGCCTGCTGGTCGGCCAGCCGTGTCGCCTGATTTTCGGGCAATCGATAGCGCATGAGCGCCTGCGCCGCCGGTGCGGCAAGGGCGCGGAAACTCTGGGGCGGACGGTCGATCACGGCAATCGGCACATCGGACGCGATGCGCCGCCAATCTTTCCAGCGATGAAATTGCGCGAGATTGTCAGCGCCCATGATCCAGACGAAGTGCACGCCGGAGACACGGCGGCGCAAATGGATGATCGTGTCGACAGTGTAGCGGACACCGATGACAGCTTCGAGACAGGAGATGTCGATGCGCGGATCGTCGGCCACGCGTCGCGCAGCCGCAGCGCGCTCGTTGAGCGCATGCAGGCCGTCATGGTTCTTCAGCGGATTGCCCGGCGTCAGCAGCCACCACACGCGGTCGAGCTGCAGGCGCTTGAGCGCGAACTGGCTGATGGCGCGATGCGCGGCGTGCGGCGGATTGAACGAGCCGCCGAGCAGCCCGATGCGCATGCCGTTGGTGTAGAACGGAAGCGCCTGGGCTGCGGATGACGGCACGGTGGAAGCTTGTTGCAATGGT
>DASVOL010000964.1:0-3290 GCA_036383375.1 Bradyrhizobium sp.
TCGCCGGCGGGCAGGAGATAGTTGCCGAGCCGCTTGCCGCGGCCGTCGACATGCACGATGCCCGACAGTGCACCGAACATCGGCAGATCGGGGTTGGCGCAGGCGTACCAGCCGTGATTGCTGGCGAATCCCGCGCGGCGATCGTCGACGCGGGGGAACTCGCCGGTGAGATCGTCGAGATAGGTCTGCGTGAAGCGGTCGGTATTGCCGGAGAGATCGAACGTCCAACGGCAATAGCGCGCGCGGTTCTTCTTCGGATCGGTCTGCGAGCCGTCTGGATGGTTGAACAGCGGCGCTTCCTCGAACTGCATCACATCGGCGATGATGCGGTTGCCGTCTTCCCACGCGTTCATGACATGGAAGACGTAGCAGGTCTCGGCGCGGAACCAGACGATGTCCTTCGAGGCGCCGCTGCGCTTCATCACGCCGACATAAGCGCCCTTCTCGGGCTCCCAGGCGTAGGGCGCCTGGCCGCGCATCGCGCGCTGCATGCTGCCGGTGATCGGCAGGATCGGAAACAGCACATGGTTCTCGGTGACGATGAAGTCGTGCACCATGCTGGCGTAGGGCGATTCAAAGCGTTCGAATCGCGTCACCACGCCGGATGAGCTCACGGCACCGAACGACAGCGCCGGCGTCAGCGGGCCCGCGGCGTTGTAGCCGAAGAACACCATCTCACCGGTCACCGGATCGATCTTGGGATGCGCGGTGAAGGGGCCCGATATCGCGCCCTTGTAGTCGCAATAGCCAAGGCGATTGAGCGTGCCGGGCTCGATCTCGGTCGGCAAATGGCCTTCCTCAAGCGCGAGCAGGCGGCCGCCATGGAAGATGATATTGGTGTTGGCGACGCCGCCATCGGTCGTGATGTCGGCAGGGGTGTCCGGCAGCTTGCGGCCGAAGCCGCCGAACAGCGCGCGGCCGGCGTCGTGCTCGGCCTGCCATTTCGGGGTGCGGACCCAACGGTTGCGATAGCTGGCGTGGCCATTCTCGAGATGGAAGGCGTGCAGCATGCCATCGCCGACGAACCAGTGCGCGCCCGGCGCCTCGAACTGGGGATTGGGACCGTTGCGGTAGAGCGTGCCGTTGAGCTCGCGCGGCAATTCGCCAGTGACCTTCAGGAACGGAGCGTCGGCTTCAAACGGGATCGGCGCCAGATTGGTTCGCGCCGTGTTGGATGTGACCTGGTCGAGCATTCCGCATCTCCCTGCATTATGATCTTTACATCGTAAAGATATCAGTAGGGATGACGCCATCGATCGTCAAGCAAAATCTTTACAGTGTAAAAATTGCGACCTATAACGGCGGCATGGCAAGATTATCCAAAGAAAACAAGGCGACTCGTCCAGTGCGGGCTGCGCCGCGGCGCGTTGCGCGTGCTGCCGCGGATCGTCCGGCACCGCGACGCCGGACCAATGACACGCCGTATCATCATGGCGATTTGCATGAAGCGCTATTGAAGGCCGCGGAGCGCGTGCTCGAGCGTGATGGACTGGCCGGACTGACACTGCGTGCGGTGGCGCGCGAGGCCGGCGTATCGCATGCCGCACCCACGCATCATTTCGGCGATCTCACCGGACTGCTCAGTGAACTCGCGGCGATCGGCTTTCGGCAATTCGGCCAGGCGATGGCAGCGGCGGACGCTTCAGTGGCGACACCGCCCGAAAAGGGAGTGGCGAGCGCCAAGGCTTATGTCGCCTATGCGCAGGCGCATCCCGGCATGTATGGGCTGATGTTCCGCAGCGAGCGGCTCGATCATGCGCGGCCGTCGCTGCACGAGGCGTCCGAGGCGTCGTTCGCCGGGCTGACCCGCGGCGTCGGCGCCAGCCGACATGAGCAGATTTCCAAGGAGCAGCTTACGTTGGACCAGGCGGCCGCGATCGCGTCGGCCTGGTCGCTGGTGCATGGCTTTACCATGCTGCTGCTCGACGGCCGCCTCAAGACGATTCTGGATCGGTCGCCCGAGGGCACATCAGTGGAAGCGTTGTTGGCCGCGATGCTGCGTTTGTCCGCAGGCCGCTCAGCGCGGCCGTAACCGATATTGCGCCTGCGGCGGCGTTCTAGCGTTTCGTCAGCGGCGTGGAGCGGCCGCTTTGTCCGATCGTCTTCACCTGGTCCGCGCCGCATTTGAAGTCGCGGGCGAGATCGTCGGCGGCCTGCCGCGCCAGCTCGTTGGCGTTGGGGTTGGCGGCGACGTCGACATAGGCGACGTGACAGACCTCGCCCGGTGGCAGCCGCGTCACGGCGAGCATCGCCCGTGAGACCGGGTTGCCTTTCTTGTCCTGCTCGCTGTTGTCGGCGATCTGCCAGCGCTGGATGATCGCGAAGGGCTTGCCGCCGGCGGCACGCCATTCGACCGTATCGCCGCTCGAGCTGAACGGGCCGAACCAGGCCTGCGCCGCCGGTTCCCGGGCTGCTGCCGCGTGGTTTCGGCCGACCGAGACCACTTCGCGCAGGTCACCCTCGTTGATCAGCACCACAAGGCCGGATTTCCCCGGGCAGACCCGCGTGGCGCTGCCGTCCTCCTCGCCGGGCTTGCCGATCATCCGGCAGGCCTTCGGCGCGGTCGACGTATAGAAGCTGCTGATCGTTTGGGCGCCAGCCTGACCGGTATTTACGCTGGCAAGCGCCATCACAGCTGTTGCAAAAGCAAGGTATTTCATCGGGGAAACCTGCGATCCGGGCGTTACTTTGTGTCTGACATATGCAATCTGGGGAAGGTTCAACAGACACGCGGGAAACACCTGACAGGCGCGCGGAATCGTCCTAGAAGGGCGGCTTCGCAATTTCTGTCGTGTGCACCTTGCGTGCCGTAATCTCGATCGTCATGACCACATCATTGTCGCACAAGCCCTATCGCGTCGGCCGTTCCCGTACTGGCCTCGGCCTTTTCGCCACCAGGCCGATCAAGAAGGGCACCAAGATCATCCGCTATTTCGGGCCGTTGCTCGACTCGAAGAAAAAGGATGAGGACGCGATCGAGAACAAGTATCTGTTCGAGCTCACCAACCGCTGGACCATCGACGGCTCGATCCGCGAGAACGTCGCCCGCTACATCAACCACGCCTGCCGGCCGAATGCGGAATCCGACGTCAAGCCGCGCAAGCGCAAGGTGTTCATCCGCGCCATCAGGGACATCGAGCCGGGCGACGAGATCAATTACGATTACGGAACCGACTATTTCAAAGCCTATCTGAAGCCGATCGGCTGCAAGTGCGACGCCTGCGAGAGGAAGCGCAAGAAGAAGCGCGCTGAGGCGAGGGCGGAGCGGCTGCGGCTGAAGGAAAAGGCCG
>DASVOL010000965.1:0-2654 GCA_036383375.1 Bradyrhizobium sp.
GCCACGACCCTCACGTCACGCATGCCCTGCGCGATCAGGATCGGCTTCACCGCACGGTCGATGTGAGTCAGCGGCGAACGTTCGACCAGGAACGCGCGACCGCTCTCGGTACCGGGATCGCCGAGCCGGTTTTTCCAGACGCTGATCCACGGACCCCAATAGGGCGGGATCGTCGCCATGAAGGTGACGAGATTGGAGATGCCGAACAGATCGACGATGCAGGCGAAGACGTCGGGCGTCCTGGTCGCAGCGACCAGCGCCGAATAGCCGCCATAGCTGCCCCCGAAGAAGCCGACGCGCTTCGGATCGGCGATGCCTTGCGCGATCGCCCAGTCGACCGCATCGATCAGGTCGTCATGCATCTTGCCGCCCCATTCGTGGTCGGCGGCCGTGACGAAGGCTTTGCCGAAGCCGGTCGAACCCCGGTAGTTGACGGCAAGCACCGCATAGCCGCGGCTCGCGAGCCATTGATGGACCGGGCTGAACCCCCAGGTGTCGCGGTAATACGGCCCGCCATGGATCACCAGCACCAGCGGCACCACGCCGGCCGCGGCTTCGGCCGGCCGGGTCAGGTAGCCGTTGAGGTGCAGGCCATCGCGCGAAGGGATCACGACCGGCTCGAGCTTGCGCAGTGCAAGGCCGTCGAGCGCGCGGCGCTGGGTGAACAGCTTGCGCACCTCGCGCGTCTTGCGGTCGAGCAGCGCGAATTCACCGCTCTCGGTGTCGCGCTCGAAATGGATCGTGCCGAGCCGACGATCGTCGCTGTTGCTGACAAAGCTGATATCGCCGGCGCCGTAGCGGCTGAGATCGGCGAGGTCGTTGGCGACGCTCTGATCGACGGCGTGCCAGCGCATCCGGTCCGTGATCGCCAGCCCCGCCAATGGCCGGCGATTCTCGTCGAACATCGCCCGCACGATGTCGGCATCGTCATCGGCGGCAAGCAGCGTGGCCTGGCGCGTCGCCATGTCGAGGGCGAACAACGCCGCCTTGTCGCGGCTGCGCGAGTCGATCAGATACAGCGTCTTGCCGTCCTCGCTGAAATCCAGCAGCTGGGTCGTATCGGTCTCGGCGATCGGCACCGTCATGAACGGCGCCCAGCTGCCGTCCGAACCACGCTCGAACACCTCGGCGGAGCCGTCGGCGATCAGGCGCGACGCCAGCCGCAGCTGGAATGTGCTGTCGGTGATCAGCGCGACATAATCATGGTTCTCGTAGACGAGCTGGCTGGCGCCGGTCACGATGTTGACGCGGTACATGTCGAAGTAGCGCTTGTCGCGCTGGTTGTGCCGCAGCAGCATCTCCTCGGGGAATTTGCGATCGGACTCCTGCAGGAAGGATTTGACCCCGGTCTCCGGCGTCAAAGGCACAATCTTGCCGTCGGTGATGTCAACGCTGGCGGCACGCCAGTTCTCGTCGCCGTCGCGCTCGCGGAAGAACACCACATGGCGGTTGGTGTGCGCCCAGCGATAGCCGCCCGAGATGTTGCGATCGGTGACGCGGGTCACCGGCCGCGCCGCCTTGAGATCGGACAGCGGCGCGATCCAGAGATTGTTCACGCCGTCGAGCGGCGCGACATAGGACAGCTGCGTCCCGTCCGGGCTGAGGCGGACATTGATGTAATCGGGATTGTCGAAGAACACCTTGCGCGCGATCAGGCCGGGCGCCTCTCCGCGGGCCGGACCGATCAGGTTGGCAAATGGCAGCGAGGCGCCGAGCATCGCGGCGCGGCGCAGCAGCAGACGACGGTCGATTGGCGCAGGCATCTGATCAGCCCCCGGCGGCGACAGTCCCCAACGGCACAAGGTTAGATGCCGCGCCGCGACCGCGCAACGACGGCCTCGCTCATTGCCGCGCTTGTGATGATGCGCCGATCCAGATCAGCGCGGCCGCTGCAAGCAGCACGCTGGCGGAGATCACGAGTGCCGCATGCAGGCCGGCGATGAAGGCCGCGGACCGGCCGACCATCGAGCCGAACAGCGCGACACCAAGCACGCTGCCGGTCTGCCGGGTCGCATTCAGCACCCCGGCCGCGATCCCGGCATGCTGCGGCTCGGCACTGCCGAGCAGCGTCGAGGTCAGGGGCGGCACCAGCAGGCCGAGGCCGCCGCTGATCGCCAGCAGTTGCAGGCAGATCGCGCGATAGCCGGTCCCGGGACCGATGAACAGCATTGCCAGGCATCCGGCGGCCGAGAGCACAGCGCCGAGCGCGATCGTCCGCGGCGCGCCGATCCGCTCCGCGACATGCGGCGCGATCAAATTGGCGGGCAGCACGGCGCCGAGCATCGGCACGAACGCCAGGCCGGTGGCGAATGCCGACAGCCCGTTGATTTGCTGGAAGTAGAGGCTGAGCACGAAGATCAGCCCGTAGAACGCAACGTTCACCAAGAGGCCGACCAGCGAGGTCAAAGCAAACATCCTGTGGCTGAACAGCGAGAGCGGCAGCATCGGCTGCGCCGCGCACGCCTCACGCCAGACGAACAGTACGGAGAACACGGCCGCCAGCGCGAAGCCTGCGACCACGAACAGGCTGTCCCAGCCGAGCGCGCCGCCCTCGATGAGCGCGCCCGCCAGCGAGCCGAGCGCGGCGATCGCCGCGATTTGTCCCGGCAGATCGAGCCGGTGCTGGTGATGGCGCGTGGTTTCGCCGGCAAAGC
>DASVOL010000966.1:0-5035 GCA_036383375.1 Bradyrhizobium sp.
TCGACCGCGCGGCGCTGCGCCGAGCTCGCGGCATCGAGATCGACGCCGAACACTTCGATGCGGCCGGAAACCTTCGGCACCAAACCGATGATGGTGCGCGTCAGCACCGACTTGCCGGCGCCCGACGGGCCGACGAAGCCGAGGATCTCGCCGCGCTTGACGTCGAGGTCGAGGCCGTCGAGCACGCGCGTCGTGCCGAACTGGACCGTGATGTCGCGGACCCGGATGATGGCGTTGTCGTCATCTTTCGCCATGATCACATCCCGATCGAGGCGAAGAAGATCGCGAACACGCCGTCCATCACGATCACGAAGAAGATCCCTTTCACCACCGACGCGGTGGTGTGCTGTCCGAGCGACTCCGCCGAGCCCTGTACTGCAAGCCCCTCGACGCAGGCGACGATGCCGATCACCGCGGCCATCACAGGCGCCTTGACCATGCCGACGATGAAATGGTCGATCGATATGGCATCACGAAGGCGGAGCAGGAAGGCCTCCGGATCGACGCCGCCATAGAGCCAGGCCACCAGCCCGCCGCCATAGAGCGCCGCCATCGCGCCGAGAAAGGCCAGGATCGGTAGCGCCAGCACCAGCGCCAGCATGCGCGGCAGGATCAAGACCTCGATCGGATCGAAGCCCATGGTGCGCAGCGCGTCGATCTCCTCGCGCATCTTCATCGAGCCGAGCTCGGCCGTATAGGCCGAACCGGAACGGCCCGCGACCATGATCGCGACCAGCAGCACGCCGATCTCGCGCAGCACCAGCACGCCCAGCATGTCGACCACGAAGATGTCGGCGCCGAACCTGCGGAAATGGAAGATGCCCTGCTGCGAGATGATGCAGCCGATCAGGAAGGTGATCAGCACCACGATCGGTACCGCGCGCAAGCACACCTGCTCGAGGTGATGCACCGTCGAGGTCAGACGGAAGCTGCGCGGATGGATCAGCACCTTGGCGGCCGCGGCCAGCACGGCGCCGAGCATGTCGACCAGCCCGATGATGGTGCCGCTGACCCCGGCCACGGTGCGCCCGATCTGCTCGAGCATGCCTACGATCAAGAGCTGGTCGTTCGCGGCCTTGGGCGCGGCGCCGACGCGGCGGACCTCGTCGACCAGGCTGGAATAGTTGGCCGAAAGGCCCGCGATCTCCGCTTCCGCGCTGGCATCGCTGAGGCTGCGGCGCAGCCGCTCGATCAGCCACGCGCCGAACGTGTCGAGACTCGCGACCTGCGACACGTCGATGAAGATGTGGGGACGGCTGCCGCGCAGTTTCTCGGCGTCGGAGACGATCCGCTCGAGCGCGGGCGCAAAGCGGGCTGTCCAGTTGCCCGCCGCGCACAACGCCAGTCCTTCGCCTTGGGCTATCCGCTCCAGTGTCGGGTCGCCGCTCACCTTTTGCCTACCCCTCAAGCCGGCTGGCCGCCGCTCACGCAGATCTCCGGCGATGCCGGATCGGCTTGTCGAATCTGTCACTAACCAGCCATAGTTGGTTGCGCGTCGCAAGCTACGGTTCAGGAAATAGTAGACTTTAAAATGACTTCCACCCCTCCCGGAGCGATTTCCCTGACCACGCGGATCGAGCGCTGGCCGATCGCCGGGACCTTCACGATCAGCCGTGGCGCCAAGACCGAGGCGGTCGTCGTGGTGGCCGAGGTGAGCCAGGGCGGCCTCATTGGCCGCGGTGAATGCGTGCCCTACCCGCGCTATGGCGAAACGCCCGAGGCGACGCTAGAGGCGATCCAGGCGATGCAGGAGCGGCTCGCCACCGGCATGGACCGGATCGCCTTGCAGGCCGGCATGCCCGCCGGGGCCGCCCGCAATGCGCTGGATTGCGCGCTGGCGGACCTCGAGGCCAAACGCGCCGGTCAGCGGATCTGGAACCTGCTCGGCCGCCCCGCGCCGGAGCCGCGCACCACCGCCTATACGATCTCGCTCGGGACATCAGAGGCGATGGCGGAAGCCACCGCGAAGGCCGCGCATCGCGCGCTGCTCAAGATCAAGCTCGGTGGCGATGGTGATGCGGCGCGGATCGCCGCCGTGCGTAAGGCGGCACCCACCTCCGAACTCATCGTCGATGCCAATGAAGCCTGGACCGCGGACAACCTCGCCGCCAATCTTGCGGCCTGCGCCGATGCCGGCGTCACACTGATCGAGCAGCCGCTGCCGGCAGGCAAGGACGAGGCGCTGCTGCGGATCAAGCGCCCGGTTGCGGTCTGCGCCGACGAGAGCGTGCATGACCGCGCCTCGCTCGAAGGCCTGCGCGGCCGCTATGACGCGGTCAACATCAAGCTCGACAAGACCGGCGGACTGACCGAGGCGCTGGCGATGGCGGATGCCGCCCGCGCGCTCGGCTTCGAGATCATGATCGGCTGCATGGTCGCGACCTCGCTCGCGATGGCGCCGGCGATGCTGATCGCGCAAGCCGCGCGCTTCGTCGATCTCGACGGCCCGCTGCTGCTGGCCAGGGATCGCGACAACGGCCTGCGCTACGACGGCAGCCTGGTCTATCCGCCCGACGCTGCGCTCTGGGGCTAGTGGACTTTGTTGTTTGACGCGTTTTCCTAACGCGAACCGGTACCCACTTCGCTTGAAAACGCTATGAAGCGCTTGCGCGCCAGCCACATCACCAGCCCGCCGGTCGCCGCCATCGCCGCCATCATGTCGTAGACGCCGAGCCCGAAGCGCGCATAGACCATGCCGCTGACGATCGCGGTGGTGCTGGCGACGATGCCGCCGCAGGCCGTCAAATACCCCTGCGCGCGCGCCATCACGTGAACCGGCACGTGATGCACCATCAGGCCCATGATGCCGACCTGGGTCAGACCGAAGCTTAAGCCGTGTCCGAGCTGGACCACGGCCAGCACCGCAAGCGGCGGGTCCTGCGCGGTGATCGCCCAGCGCGCCACGGCGCTGGCGGCCGCGATCATCACCAGCACAGCCGAAGGCAGCGTGAAGCGCGGCGATAGCGCAAACAGCACGATCTCGGCGATCACGCCGAGCACCCACAGACAAGCGATGGTCAGGCCGCTGAAACCGGCCTGCTGCCAGGCGATCGATGCGAAGATGTAATAGGCGCCGTGGCTGCCCTGGATCAGCGCCGAGGACACGATGATGGCGAGGAACGTCGGATTGCGCAGCAGCCTCGGCACGCCAGCCGCGTGCGCGACCGTGGCCACCGGGCGGCCCAGCGGCCGCAACGTCAGCCCGACCAGCGCGCCGAGCACGGTCACGGCGGTGATGATCCAGATCAGATCGACCTCGGCGACATAGCGCAGCAAGAACCCGCTGATCAGCGCGCAGACCGCGAAGGCCGCCGAGCCCCACAGCCGCAGCGGTCCGTAGCTCAGGCCGAATTGCCTGACGCCGCGCAGCGCGTAGGCGTCGGTGAGCGGCACCATCGGCGTCCAGACGCAGCAGGTCAGCGCATAGACCGCGAGCAGCACCAACGGCTGATGCTGGGTGCCGATCACCGCAAAACCGAGCGCGGTGGCTAGTCCCGTGGCGATCATCGCGCCGCGCAGCATCTGGCGCCGCTCCGCCGTGGCGGTGACCAGCGGGAGCACGGTGAAGCGCGTCACCGGCGGCACCGCCGTGATGATGCCGATCCAGGTGGCATCGATCCCGATCGCCTTCAGCCACACCGTGAAAAACGGCAGGTGGACCCCGGTCATCCCGAACGTCGTGGCATAGAATGCCGCGAGGCTGCGCGCGAATCGCCTCGGCGCAACTTTGGCTGCGATGGGGATTTGTGATTCGGTAGACATCAATTCAATTGCGATTCGCGCGATATCGTGGTGATCGTTAGCGTAACGCGCAGTGATTTGCGCGGAGAGATTGTGATGGCCGAAGAAGCATTCGCCCTGTCTCCGATATCCGCCCGCGCGGCCCTGCCGAGCGAGGAGGACTATGCTGCGATCAGCGCGGCCTTCATGGAGACCTCGCGGGGCCGCTGGTTCCTCGGCGAATACGCCAAGCGCAACCGCAACGCCGATACCCGCATGGTGCTCGATGCCGTGGCGCGGATCGAGGATAGCCTCAGCGCGCAGCGGCAAGCCGCCGCAGCCGCCATCAGGGACGAGCAGCTGGCGCAGGCCCTGGCCGGCCTGCGCGGCGCGATCGAGGCCGCCCAGGCCTCCGCGATCGCGGCACTCGACGGCATCAGCTTCGAGCCGAACCTCGCGCCGGTGCGCAAGGGCGTGCGGGTGATTCGGGAGATCTCCTGGCGGCTGCGCGAGATCGGCAATGACGGCCGGATCTGCGACATCATCGATTCGCAGGTCAGCGCGATCGAGGCCGGTGCGGCCGAGGTTTCGATGGACGACGCCAAGGCCGTGCTGGATGCCGCCTTCGCGGCGCTGGCCCGCCGGCTCAGCGAATTCGATCCGGACCAGGCGACGACGCCTGCGGCTGAGCCAGCGGCCGGGGCCGAAGCGTCAGTTGCGGAACCGCCCGTTGCTGCGCCCTCGCCTCAACCAGTGACAAAGAGCGCCGCCGCCGAGAGCGCGGCGCCCGACGCGACTGTTGCCGCCACGCCGCCGGCGCCTCCTCAGGAAGCCGTTGCAGCGCCGCCCGCCGAAGCCGCGATGCCCGCCTCAACGCCGAGCATTGAGTCCACTGCGGCTGCGATGCCGGAGCCGAACGAAGCATGGCTCAAGGCGGAGGCCGCGCTGGCCGAAGCCGAGGCCGCAGAACTAGCCCGCGTCACCGAGGCCGCCGCTGACGCCCAGGACGAAGCGGTGCTCGATCTCATCGCGATGGAGATGGGCGCGCCCGATCCGATCGACGAAGAAGCGATCGCCGAGGAGATGCGCGCTGCCGAGGAGATGCGCGTCGCCGAGGCAATGGCTGACGAGCCCGAGATGGTCGCCCCGGCCATTCAGCCCGCACCGGCGCCTGAGCCGAAGGTCGAGATCAAGGTCGAGCCGCTGCTGATGGCCGGAGCGCCGATGGTTGCAGCGCCAGTTGCTGCAGCACCGGTTGCCGCGGCTCCGGCAGCCGTGCCGCCGCCTCTCCCGCCCGCCGTCGAGGCTGCCGCTG
>DASVOL010000967.1:0-3114 GCA_036383375.1 Bradyrhizobium sp.
GCCTCGGGCACCGCGCTCGGCACGCTCGGGCCACTGGTGCAGTCCGCACTGGCGCATGACCTGCATATCGGCGATCCCCCCGACATGCCGTTCGAGATCCGCGCCCATGCCCGCTACAACCCGGCGGCGGACTCGCGCCTCAACATCGTGCCCGGCCTGGTCGGGACCATCCTGACCATGACGATGCTGATCTTCACCGCGCTGTCGGTGACGCGCGAGATCGAGCGCGGCACCATGGAGAGCCTGCTCTCGATGCCGATCAAGCCGGTCGAGGTGATGTTCGGCAAGATCATCCCCTATGTGCTGGTCGGCTTCATCCAGGCCACGCTGATCATCGCGATCGGCATCGGGCTGTTCGGCGTGCCGGTGCTCGGCAGCCTGACGCTGCTGGCGCTGCTCACCACGCTGTTCATCACCACCAATCTGTCGATCGGCTACACTTTCTCGACCATCGTGCAGAACCAGCTCCAGGCGATGCAGCTCTCGATGATGTTCTTCCTGCCGAGCATCCTGCTGTCGGGCTTCATGTTTCCGTTCGCGGGCATGCCGGTCTGGGCGCAATATATCGGCGAGGGCCTGCCGCTGACCCATTTCGTGCGCATCGTCCGCGCCATCATGCTGAAGGGCGCGGCGATGCCGAACCTGCAATACGACACCATCGCGCTGGTCGCCCTGATGCTGTTCGCGATGACCATCGCCGTGACGCGCTTCCGCCGCACGCTCGATTGAGGCAGAATGGGCGTGATTGTTGATCGTCATTCCGGGGCGTCTCGAAGAGGCAAACCCGGACTCTCGAGATTCCGGGTTCGCTCCGCGCCCCGGAATGACGGGGTGGGGGCATGGCAGGGTTCTGGGGTAGCAAAGAGCGAGCGGGGAGCGATACGACCGTCCCCGCCGATTTCCACCACGCTTTGATGCGCGAGGTGATGACCACCGAGCTGCTGCGCATCAAGGTGCTGATCGGCATCGCCCTGGCATTCTCGGTGATCACCTGTGTGATCTACTTCACGGCTCCCGCCGCCCTGGTCCGGGTGTGGCACGGCAATTTCAAGCCGTCCTATCTCTATTCCGTCATCGCGCCGTTCATCCTGTTCGAATTGTGGGTGCATGGCGCGATCACCAGGCATCAGAAGCAGGACCGCGACCTACCGGTCTTCAGGCGCTATATCGGCGCCTTGATCGAGACGTCGATGCCGACCGTCGCGCTCGCGCTGCATATCGACAGCATGGGCCCCGTCGCGGCGCTCGGCTGGGTCGCTCCGCTGGTCTATTTCATCTTCATCATCGCCTCGACCTTGCGGCTCGATTTCTGGCTGTCGGCCTTCACCGGCTTCGTCGCGGCTTCGGAGCTGTTCTGGATGGCGATGTATTATCGTCCCGACGGGACGCTCGATCCCGAGCCTGATTTCTTCTACCACGCAGCACGCAGCGTCGTGATCCTGGTCTCGGGCATCCTTGCCGGCGCGGTCGGCAGGCAGCTGCGGCTTCAATTCGGCGCCAGCATCATGGCCGCCACCGCGCGCGATCGCATCACCAATCTGTTCGGCCAGCACGTCTCGCCGCAGGTGGTCGAACGCCTGATGGCGGAGGGTGCCTCGACCGGGAGCGACATCCGCCGCGTCGCCGTGATGTTCGTCGATTTCCGCAGCTTCACCGCGGGTGCGCGCTCGCGCTCGCCGCAGGAGGTGGTGGACCGGCTCGACGGCGCCTTTGCCGTGCTGGTCGAGATTCTCGATCGCCATGGCGGCATCGTGAACAAGTTTCTCGGCGACGGCTTTCTCGCGCTGTTCGGCGCGCCGTTCGAGGCCGGCGACGCCGCGCATCAGGCGGTCGCCGCCGCGCGCGAGATGCTTGATGCCAACGAGCGCACCAATGCGTCGTCGAGCTGGCCGCTGCGCATCGGGATCGGCATCCATATCGGCGAGGTCGTGGCCGGCAGTATCGGCTCGCCGCGGCGCAAGGAATACACCGTGATCGGCGACACCGTGAACTTCGCCGCCCGGCTCGAAGCACTCAACAAGGAGCTCGGCTCGCAATTCCTGATCTCGTCGGCCGTGCGCGATGCGCTCGGCGACGAATGCAAGGATGCCGTCTCGCGCGGCGAGATTCCGGTGCGGGGTTACGAGCACCCGGTGCCGGTCTGGCAGTTGGGGTAGGGCGCAGCATCCAGACTTGAGGTATTAAGGTAGCGATTGACGCGGCGTCCTATACTCATATAGATGACTATATGAATTCAGCCCTCGACGACCGCCTGCCGCGCTACCAGCGTCTCCGCGACGACCTCGCGGCGCGCATCAATCGCAACGAATGGCGTCCGGGGGATCTGATCCCCTCCGAGGCCGAGCTCGGCGCGCATTACGGCGTCGCGATCGGCACCGTGCGCAAGGCGATCGATCAGCTCGTTAGCGACGGCGTGCTGGAGCGCCAGCAGGGCCGCGGCACTTTCGTGCGCCGCGCGCGGTTCAATTCCTCGCTGTTCCGCTTCTTCCGCTTTCAGTCCGAGAGCGGCGAGCGCCGCGTGCCGCAAAGCCGCATCCTGCGGCGGAAGGCGATGCCGGCGACGTCGGCGGTCGCCTCGGCGCTTCGCATCGGCATCGGCGAGCCCGTCATCAGCCTGTCGCGCCTGCGGCTGATCGACGACGTGCCGCTATTGGCCGAGGAGATCTGGCTCGAGAGATCGCGCTTCGAGGCGTTGCTCGCGCTCGGGACCACCGAGTTCGGCGACTTGCTGTATCCGCTCTACGAGGATCGCTGCGGCCAGGTCGTGGTGTCCGCCGATGAAATCCTCACCGTCGAGATCGCGACCGAGATGCAATCGCGCCTGCTGCGGCTGGAGGCCAACGCCCCGCTAATCGTGATCGAGCGCCTGGCGTTCGATCTGGAGCGGCGGCCGATCGAATGGCGCCGCTCGCGCGGGCCGGCGGATCGCTTCCGCTACCACGCCGAGATCAGGTAGCGCGGCAACCAAACAATAACATAAGAATTCACAGGGAGAAGAAATGGCAAACTGGTACAGCGAATGCTCGCCGCTCGAGCGGCGCACCTTCTGGGCAAGTTTTGGCGGCTGGGGGCTCGATGCGCTCGACGTCCAGATGTTCAGCCTCGCCATTCCGG
>DASVOL010000968.1:0-6642 GCA_036383375.1 Bradyrhizobium sp.
AGCTTCTCCTGCTGCGCGGGCTGCGCCTGTTGCTGTTGGCGCTGACGTTCCTGCTCCTTGGCGTGATGGCGGCCGTAGAGGCATCCGGCGGCGGCGCCGAGCATGCCGTGATGGCCGGCATAATGACCGGCGACACCGCCGACGACAGCGCCCTTGATGCAGCCCTTGGCGTCGGCGGGCGAGGTGGCGGCAATCGCACTGACGGCAATGGCGCAAGCGAGAAGAATCGATTTCATGATGCGGCTCCAATGGAATTCTCCGGGATCAACGGCCAAGCCGCCCCGCCGGTTCCCGCCGCTTCGCCCCAGAAATTCGCTGCGCGCCTGTCACGATCATGCTCTAAATGCCGCCGCATTGCGGACAGCGTCTTGAAGATCATGCGGACATCACACATTGCCCTCCTCTCGGCCTTCATCCCGGCCCTTCTCGCGCCGACACTCGGGGCGGCGCTGCTGATCCTGCCGAGCCCGGCCCGCGCAGCGGACAGCGACCGCGCGCTGCTCGCGACATTCTGCGCCAGCGCCAACATCAAGGGATCGACCTGCACGCGGGCGAAATCCTATCCCGGCGGCCGTGCCTGCGACGTCAAGCTGACCGAGGAGCGCTACGCCGGCCGCTTCCTCGGCGCCGGCAATGCGCTGCTCGCCGTCAACTACGAAAGCGAATGCGAGCCGCATGCGACCGATTTCGGCGGTGTCGCACTGTTCGAGCAGAACGGCACGGCTCATCGCTTCATCCGCTTCCTGCCCGGCGCGCAGGGCCACGATTGCATCGTCATGGCCAAGGACGCGCAGCAGGATTTGCTGATCTGCACGGTCGGCCACATGGGCCAGGGCATTCTCGAAAGCGCGGTGGCGCGGATGGAGTTTTCCAGAAAATCCGCCAAGCGGATCGAGATCGCGCCCAACTTTCTGCTCAGGGCCGAGGATGCGGTCGATGCCTACGGCTCCAATGTCGTGATGTGCAACGAGGGCCCGAAATATTTCGGCCTCTCCAACCTCGCCGCGGGTCCGCGCCGCAACACGGTCGCAGTCGACATCGACTATGCCGACGACGAGACCATCCGCACCGCCTGCGGCGAAGGCTTTCCGAAGCCGAAAGAGCTTTACCACGACCTGGCACCCGGCGAGGCCTTCGTGCCGCCGGGCTCCGAGAAGACGAAGCGGTTCACGATCGATCTCGTGACCGGCAAGGCCGCGCCTGCGGACTAGGGGCCGCGCCAACGATTGGATCGCGCCCCGTGGATTTTTGTGCCGCAATGCACGTTCCGGTTGCCGAACCCAATCGCGTCTCGTGCGTCAAAACATATGTTTGAGAGTGGAACGCTTCGGTTCACAATGCGGCCCAGTGCCAGTCAAGGGCGAGTCGGACTGAACCGGCGGAGCAGATCATGGGCGAGGATTTGAACCGGCAGCGCATCTTGAACTTCCTCGACGTCTATTATGCCGGCGGCATCGAGGGCGCGCTCGACCGCTGCAGCGACGACGTCGCGTTTCTGGCCAACGCCCCGATCGACATTCTTCCGCATATGGGCCAGCACCGCGGCAAGGCCGCGCTGCGCCAGATGTGGACCACGATCCACGAGCGCTATTCCGACATGCGCTACGAGGCGCCGATGGTGGTGGCCGAAGGCGACAAGGTCGCGGCCCAGCTGCGGGTGTTCTTCCGCAAGCGCAACAACGCCCGCGTCGTGCAGTTCGACGTCGCGGTGTTCTATACGCTGCGCGACGGCAAGATCACCGAGATCCGCGAGATCATCGACACATTCGACCTCGTCCAGCAGGTGCTGGAGCGTGACGTCGCGGCGGCGCTGACCGGGCAACCCACCGACTACGCCAAGTAGTCCCTCCGCCCCGCGACAGCACTCTCCGTTCCCTCCCCCCCTGTGGGGGAGGGTCAGGGAGGGGGGTGCCGCTTGCTCCGCTGGGAGTTGTAGACAACGGCGGCGCTCTCGTCGTGCATGCACACGCGTTGGCCCAGCCTCGCGCAACCTCTTCCCCCAGCATCCGGGGCCACCCCTCTCCCCAGCCCTCCCCCACAAGGGGGGAGGGAGCCTGATCAGTGTGGTCACCTCACCTTTCTGAAAGTTCGCTTCGCACACAATCGCAGTGGCGCAAATTCGCCTCCGCCCTCGTTGAACCTCAAAGGCCCTGCGCTGACCTATCACTGGGCTTGTTGCGGTCGGGGCTGAAATCACCATGAAAATCGCATTGCTCGCTGTGCTTGGTCTTGCACTGGGCGCCCTTGGCGGCGCCGCGCTCGGCATCGGAGCCGGGCTCACCTGGATCGGACTGGCCAAAACCTCAGGTCTCGACAGCGGAACGCTGGTGTTTTTCACCTTCATGCCTCTCGGCGCCGCGATCGGCGGCATCGGCGGCGCGCTGCTGTTCGCGGTGGTGGCGATCCGAGACGCCGAGATCGTGATCGAGCGGCAGCCGTTGCGACAGCGCGACCGCTGAATTGTGGTCACATTCCGGTCAAGACCGGCGCAATTGTGCATTGCAAAAAAGTCATTTGCGTTTTGGCTATTCCGCACTATTTGAGGCCGTAATAGTGACGTGCAGCAACCTGGCAGGGCGTCGGCGCTGACCGCCTGCCATTCGTTTGCTTTGAAAATCCAGTTTCAGGACGAGACCAAAATGACAGAGCACAGCCTCTGGCGTTTTTCGCGCGCATTGCATCGCGCGATCAACGAACGCCAGCTTGCAGACATCGAGCCGTTGCTCGATGACGAGGTGGAATGGGCCATCTACGGGCCGATCGACCTGTTTTCCTTTTTCGGCTCGCGCCGCGGCAAGGCCGCCGTGCTCGAGGTGATCAGGCAGATCGGCGAGAACCTGAGGGTTCACCGCTTCGATCGGGAGTCGATTATGCTGGGTGCGGATTCCGCGGCCTCGATGCTGCGCTATTCGCTGACGGCACTGGATTCCAACAAGCCGATCTCGCTCAGGATCGCGCATTTCGCGCAATTCAGGTCCGGCAAGCTCACCAGCTTCCGCGTGCTGGTCGACAGTTTCGACCTGGTCGAGCAGACCGTCGGTTACCCGATCCATCTGCCGCGGATTGCGGTCTGACGGGCCCACGATTTCACGCCTTCGTCATGTCCGGGGCCGCGCCTTCGCGTCAAGGCGCCCCGGCAGCAGCGGCCTGTTTTGCCAGCCCCGAACGGCCGCGCCCGGGCGGCGCGATGCGCGAACGCGCTTGGCGTTCGTCCCCCGGACATGACGATCACGCCTTGATCAGTTGCCTTCGCGGCGGCGTTGCCACAATTTTGCGCCAAGAAAACCGCATGTTGCGGCGCTGGAATTTGCGGGCTGGGAATGACTTCTACATCACGATTCGGCTGGACAAGGCTGCCGGTGCTGGCGGCCGGCTTCAGCGTGGCGATCGCGCTTTCGGCTGCGGCGCAGACCTCGCCATGGCCGGTCGCTCCCGCCGCCCAAGAGATAGCGAAGGACGCAGCGAAGGGCTCCCCCGCCGATGATGCCGAGGCTGCGGCCGACGAGGCGCCGCCGGCGGCCGATGCCAATGACGCCGACATCCTGAAGGACATCGACCAGAGCAAGCTCGACTGGAGCCAGCTCGACACCGACTCCACCAGCCTGCCCACGCTGGCGCCGAAGAGTGCGGCCAAGCGCGGCAGCGTCGCCGGCAACGATCCGTCCTGGTCGACCAACAACAACGCCAACGGCTCGTCGGCGGTGTCGGTCAAGCAGTCGGTTTCGCCGTTCCTCGACACCCGCATCGGCGCCGACATGACGGTCGCCAAACAGGGCACGCTGACGACGTCGGAGCAATTGTCGGAGCGGCTCGCCAATGGCGGCAGCCTGCCGCAATCCGGCGGCTCGGCCTGGGCGTCGATCTCGGCGGGCGGCGTGGCTTCGATCTGGGACAAGACCTCGGTCGAGGCGCGGGTCGATCCCGGCGCCGACCAGAGCAAGATCGGCACCTCGCTCAGCAAATCGGTGCCGCTGTCGGAGCAGTATTCGCTGACCTTGCAGAGCGGCTACAATTTGATCCAGCAGGGCGTGGTCCCGGTGCCCGGCGTCGACGGCCATCCGTCGCGCAGCTACGACACCGATCAGTCGGCACGCCTGTCCGTTACCGACACCGGCACCAGCATCACCGCCGGCCAGACGCTGTCGACCGCCGAGGACAGGTGGCTGCGCCGGGTCGGCGCCGAGCAGAAGCTGTTCGACGGCGTCACCCTCTCCGGCTCGGTCGGCGAGACTGCCCAGGGCACCATCAACAAGAGCATCGGCGCCGGCTACAAGCGCTCATGGTGAACGATCTGTTAGCCCTGTCGCGCTAATGATCAAGCATTGCCCCAACTTGGCCCAGATGCGGTCAAATTCGGCGGCACTGATAGGTCCGTAACTTCATCAATTCGTCGTGCGGGGGACAAGCCGCGCTTCGCTATTGCGAACCAGGGGAAAGCCGATGAACGCCACCAACCGTACCGAGGAAGCCGAAGTCGAAGCGACTTCCGAGGTCGATTCCAACCTTGCTGCGGTCTCGGAAGTCGAAGCCGGTATCCGCGACTTCGTGCGCAACGACATCGCCTATCTGCGCCGGCCGGTGGCGAGCCCGGAGACCGCGCCGACCGACACCAATACCGATGCCACCGTCAGCAACGTCAACTCACTGATCCAGCGCGTCGCCGGCACCTCGCTCGCCGAGATCGAGAAGCTGATCGGCGAGCTCGAGAGCCTGCGCGACCTGCTGCATGCCGAGGGCCAGCGCGTCCAGCGCGAGATCTCCGGCTATGCCCAGCTCAGCCAGGCCGCGATGAAGTCGACGCGGATGATCGCCGACAACGTCTCGCAGTGGAAGCGCGCCGCCGACGGCCTGCGCAACAGCTGATCCCGATCAGTACTCAGGACTGATAGCCGCCGCCCCCGAACAGGGGGCGGCGGCTTCGTTTTGCGTGGGCCGATTGGGCGCTGAACGATTCGTTATTCAGCGCGGTGTAAACTGCGCGGCGTCAATTCTTGCAGAAGCCGATTTTGAACTTGGGATGCCGAGCCCGCGTCCAATCCGGAATTCGCATCCGGACCGCGCCCGAGCGGGGCATCCATTTGGAGAGCATTCATGCAGAGCGTCCGGCCGGATAACGCCGCCGACCCCATACCGCTGCGCCAGCCGCAGCAGGGCATCGGCACGATCATGATCCGGTTCCTCGGCATCCTGGCCGCCGCGACCGTCGTGATGGTGCTGATCTGGAATCGTTAAATGTCGGGATGGGAAGAAGTGTGACGCAGGGTGCCGACGGATCACATTGAAAAGCGCGGATGCGCGCTCCCTCGCGCGCCGACGTCACAGACGGTCGATCAGCGATCGATGCTCGCGGTGGTCTCGAAGGAATAATTGCCGTCGGCAAAGCCCTTCACGACCATTCCGGTAGCCACCATCACGACAACCGTGACCGTCGCGAAGATAATTCCGACGAGTTTCAGCGCGCTACGATCTGCCATGGTATCCCCAGTAGTGCTTGCCCAGATGTCCGTGCCCGCAAACCATAGGCAGGGACAAAGGTTCAAAATGCGTTAGCAAAAAATCAGTTCCACGCAACGCACAACTACGTCGGCAGCAGAAGTAGCTGCCGACCATGGCGTCCGTGCAACATCAGAGGCGCTGGAGCAACATCAGGAACCGGGATTGCGGCGCGGCACGAAGGCGGTCGCGAGGAACGAGAACACCACCTCATTGCGCTGATTGACGCCGGTATTGCGGGCTTGAATGATGCCCCATTCCGGCCGCTTCTCGGACGTGCGCTTGGTCTCGACCTGGTTGGTGAAGCTGATGGTATCGCCTGCCAGCACCGGGCGGATCCAGCGCAGCTCGCGGAAGCCCGGCGAGGGTCCCCAGACCGCGACCGTTTCGCCGCGCGCGGCGGCTTCGGCGGCGAGCCGCTTGCCGTCGGCGACGAGCAGCTTCATGCAGACGCTGGCGACATGCCAGCCCGATGCGGCGAGCCCGCCGAACAGCGACTTGCGCCCCTCCTCCTCGTCGAGATGGAAGCGCTGCGGATCGAACTGGGCGGCAAACCGCTTGATGTCCTCGGCGGTAAAGGTGAATGAGCCGAACGCGCGCTGGGCGCCGACTTCCATATCTTCAAAAAAGCGCATGACGTCTCCTATGCGCTCAAAGCGTCACGGCGGCTGATCATGATCGGCGCCTCCATCTCGCACAGCATCTCGGCGCGCGCGTTACGGATCGTGCTCTTGAACGTGACGATGCCGGTTTCGGGCCGGCTCTTCGAGACGCGCGCCTCAATGACGTCGACATCCAGCGTCAAATCGTCGCCCGGACGCAGCGGCGCCACCCAGCGCATCTCGTTGACCCCGGGCGCGCCCAGCGACGCGGTGCGGCCGATGAAGCCGTCGAACATCATCCGCATCATCAGCGAGCCGAGATGCCAGCCCGAGCCCGACAGGCCGCGGAGCATGGATTTCTTGGCCGCCTCCTCGTCGAGATGCATCGGCTGCGGGTCGAATTCGGCGGCAAAGGCCAGGATTTCCTCGCGCGAAACATGGCGCGGGCCGAACGTGCCGAAACGGCCGGGCTTGAAGTCTTCGAAGGTCAGCGTGGTCATTGGGTGAGGATATGGTGGAGGGAAGCCCGATTGTGGCCGTTATTTGC
>DASVOL010000969.1:0-8000 GCA_036383375.1 Bradyrhizobium sp.
CAGGCCCGAGGTGATCTCGCCGTTGAGCCGGATCTCGCCGGAGGTCGGCTTGATGTGGCCAGAGATCAGGTTGAACGTCGTCGACTTGCCGGCGCCGTTTGGGCCGATGATGGCGTGACGCTCGCCCTTGGCGACGCTCAGATTGAGGTCGCGGATGATCTGGACGTTGCCGAAGCTCTTCTCGACGGCATTGACTTGAATGGCAGCGGTCATGCCAGATACCCCCGATCACGGGCCACCGTCGCGGCGCGGTCCCAGGCTTCGACAACGCGCCGCCAGGTGATGCGCGCGACCAGGAAGCCGCCGACCACCAGAACCGCCGCGGCCGCCCAGGTCGTCGGTGCGGTCGCGACGAAGGGAAAGCCGAGCAGGTTGATCGGGTCGCCGCCGGAGAAGCGCGCGACGGTCTCGATGGTCAGGATGATGCCGAGCGCCAGCGCCAGCGTCGGGATCGCCGCGACCAGATAGGACGGGATCACGGTGCCAAGCGTGCCGGCGCGGATCAGCGGACGGTGCTTCATCAGGATGCCGGCGATGCCGCCCGGCGCGTACATCACGATGGCGATGAAGATGATGCCGAAATAGAGCTGCCAGACCGAGGTGACGTTGGTCAGTCCGAGCTGCAGATAGGTCACCAGGATGGCGCCGAGGATCGGACCGAAGAAATAGGCGGTGCCGCCGATGAAGGCGGAGAACAGCACGAGGCCCGATTGGGTCGCGCCGAGATAGGCCGAGTTGGCGATCTCGAAATTGATCGCGGTCAGCCCGCCGGCGATGCCGGCGAAGAAGCCGGCGAACATGTAGGCGAGGTAGCGCACCACATGCGGATCGTAGCCGATGAATTCGACGCGCTCCGGATTGTCGCGCACCGCGTTGCAGATGCGCCCGAGCGGCGTGCGGGTCAGCGCGTACATCGCGATCGCCGAGATCATCACCCAGAACGCGATCAAATAGTAGACCTGGATCTGCGGCCCGAAGGTCCAGCCGAACAGCGGCATCAGCGAGGTGCGATCGGTGGTGATGCCGGACTCGCCGCCGAACACGCTGCGCAGGATCAGCGACGACGAGGCGACCAGTTCGCCGATGCCGAGCGAGATCATCGCAAACACGGTGCCGGCGCGCTTGGTCATGACCCAGCCGACCAGCAACGCGAAGGCCATTCCGCCGATGCCGCCCATCAGCGGGATCAACGGCAGCGGGATCGGCCAGTTGTGGCTCGCGACCGCATTCATGGCGTGGACGGCGAGGAAGCCGCCGAGGCCGTATTGCACGGCGTGGCCGAACGACAAGAGGCCGGTTTGGCCGAGCAGGATGTTGTAGGACAGCGCGAAGATGATCGCGATGCCGATCAGGCTGAACGAGGTCAGCGAGCCGCCGGAGGAGAAGATCAGCGGCAGCACGACGAGTGCGACGGCTGCGATCAGCCAGATGCCATAGAAGCTCAGGGCGCTGGCGGACTCTTCTTTGGCCGCGGAGGTGGGGATACCGGCGTTGCTCATGACTCGCGCGTCCCCAACAGGCCCATGGGGCGGAAGATCAGGACCAGCACCAGCAGCAGATAGGGCAGGATCGGCGCGATCTGCGCGATCGTGACGTTCCAGATATCGGTGAGGGGCGAGGCGCCCATGCTCGGATCGAGCGGCCCGAACACGCTGGCGAGCGAACCGTTGAGCGCGACCGCAAAGGTCTGGATCAAGCCGATCAGCAGCGAGGCGATGAAGGCGCCGGGCAGCGAGCCGAGGCCGCCGAACACGATGACGACGAACAGGATCGGGCCGAGCAGCGCGGCCATGTCGGACTGCGTCACCAGCGAGGGACCGGCGATGACGCCGGCAAGACCCGCCAGCGCGCTGCCGACGCCGAACACCAGCATGAAGACGCGGCCGACATTGTGACCGAGATGGCCGACCATGCTCGGATGGGTCAGCGCGGCCTGCACGATGAGGCCGACCCGGGTCCGCTTCAGCGTGACCAGCAGCGCGATGAAGATCACGACCGAGACCACCAGCATGAAGATCTTGTAGGCGGGGTAGTTGGTTGAGAACACCGTGAAGGCCGGAAAGTCGAGTGCCGCCGGAACCCGATAGTCGACCGGGCTCTTGCCCCAGATCATCGAGACGATTTCCTCGATGGCGAAGGCGAGACCGAAGGTCAGCAGCAGCTCGGCGACGTGGCCGTGCTTGTGGGTGTTGCGCAGGCCGTAGCGCTCGACGCCCATCCCGACCACGCCGACCAGGAGCGGTGCGATCACCAGCGCCGGCCAGAAGCCGATCCAGCGGGTGAGCTGAAAGCCGAAGAACGCGCCCAGCATATAGAAGCTCGCATGCGCGAAGTTGAGCACGCCCATCATGCTGAAGATGACGGTGAGCCCGCTGGACAGCAGAAACAACAGCATGCCGAACAGCACGCCGTTGAGCGTCGAGATGACGATGAGTTCAGCCACGGCGCACCCGCTTGAGACCGGAACGGTTCACGTGATCAAAGACCTGTCGGTGAAATGAACTCCGGCACACCACGCTGCCGGAAGACGAACGCCCCCGCAACCCCGTGGTTGCGGAGGCGCCTTGCGGCGGCCGATCAGGGCCGCTTCATGTTGCAGGTGGTCGGGAGCATCGTCTTATCGGTGTCGATCTTGGAGACGATGTGCCAGCCCCAGCCGGTGTTCTCTTCGTCGAACGGCTCCTTGGCCTTGTCGGTGAGCGAGCCGAACGAGGAGATGATGATCGGCTGGAAGAACTGGTGGTCGTCCTTGCGCATGAAGCCTTCGCCGCCGTCGAACACGTCGAACTTCATGCCCTCGAGCGCAGCCGCGACTTTCACCGGATCGATCGAGTTGGCCTTCTCGGCGGCGGCCTTGAACATCCGCATCTCGTTGACCGCGCGCGGATACCACACGGAAATGCCGGTTTTGGCGCGGAAGTCCTTCTCGAATTCCATCGCCGCCTTGTTGCCGGAGTTCGGCACGCCTTCGCTGATCTGGAACACCTGGTTCTCGAGACCGGTCTGCTTGATTGCGGTCGGTCCGCCGGCGCCGCCGGCATAATAGGTGTACCAGTTGACCTTGAGGCCGGCATCGGCCGCCGCCTTCAACAGCAGCGCGAAGTCCTGTCCCCAGTTGCCGGTCACGACGGTGTCGGCGCCGGACGCCTTGATCTTGGCGATATAGGGCGAGAAGTCGGTAACCTTGAGCATCGGGTGCAGTTCGTCGCCGACGACCTGGATATCCGGCCGCTTTTCGCCCAGCATCTTGCGCGCTGCGGTCCGCACCGACTGGCCGAACGAATAGTCCATGTTGATCAGGTAGACCTTCTTGATCGACGGCTGGCCCTTCATGTAGTTGGTCAGCGCTTCCATCTTGATGTCCGAGTTCGCATCCCAGCGGAAATGCCAGTAGCTGCACTTCTCGTTGGTCATGCTCGGATCGACCGCGGCGTAGTTGAAGTAGAGCACTTCCTTGCCGGGGTTGCGCGAATTGTGCTTGGTGACGAAATCTTCCAGCGCCGCACCGACCGACGAGCCGTTGCCTTGCGTGATGTAGTGGACGCCGGCGTCGACCGCCTTCTGCGCCTGCACCAGGCTTTCCTGCGGATTGGTCTTGTTGTCGAGCGGGACGATTTCGACCTTGTGGCCGAGGATGCCGCCCTTGGCGTTCAGCTCGTCGGCGAGATACTGAAACGTCTTCAGGCCGCCTTCGCCGACGCTGGCGCCGCCGCCGGAGAGCGGATCGATATAGCCGATCTTGAGGGTTTCCTGCGCGGACGCCGCGCCTCCCAACACCGTCAGCGCTGCCGCGGCGGCAACGATCAGTCTATGCATCGCGCGTTCTCCCTTGCTCGTGTTTCTTGATCTTCAGCGATCGAAGCCGTCTCATAACCTCAATTGCCGCGCCTTCGCAACTTTCGCTTTGAATATGCCGTAAAGTTTTACCGGAAGGTAATATGATGTTATAGGCTATATGTCTTCGGAACTGGTCACTGTTTTGAATTAGCAGTAAACTTTCGGATGAGACCTGCGCTCGTGCGCCGGCTCGCCGTTTGGAACTGACGTCGCCCGTGTCCGGCTCTAACCTCCCCTTGAAAAGGGGAGGTCGCTTCGCTTGCCAAAGCGAAGCGGGTGGGGATCTGCTCTCTCGGCTTGCAGCGTCGCCTGCGGCTGACCCCCATCCCGACTTTCCCCTTTTCTGGGGGAAGGAGCAAACCGCGATCGCTGCCGTGGCGGCATCAGGCCGGATGCCGGCGCGGCTTGAGACCTGCGAGAAACAACCGCGCGAAATGATCGGCGATCTCGGCCGGAGACCAGTCGCGCCTGGTCTTGAACCAGACCGGATACCAGTGGCCCATTCCGGTCAGAATACGCTCCGCGAAATAGGTGTCGATGCGGCGGAAGCGGCCCTCGTCGATCCAGCGCTGATAGCTGTCCTGGTCCTGCCGGATCGTTGCCAGGACGTCGCCGACATAGGCTTTCCGGTCGATCTCGTTGAGATAGTTGATGTTGTGGTACGTCGCCTTCGGGCCGCACGGCGTGTCGTGCAGCATCAACAGCAGGCGGATCCTCTGCACGATGTGTTCGAATGCGCCGAGGCTGTGCTCTTGCAGGTGCTCGCGGACGCTGATCTCGCCGGCCAGCCCGCGCCGCAGGCACGCCAGCAACAGACTCTCCTTTTCACTGAAGTGATAGTAGATGCCGGCGCGGGTCATGCCCGCATCGACAGCGATGCTCTCGAGCGACGTGCCCGAGGCGCCCCTGCGGTTGAAGCTGTCGGAAGCAATCGAAAGCATCCTGTCGAACTTCGCGGCCCGCTTGTTCAGCGCCGCGCGCGACTCCAGGAACGGTGCAAGGCTGAGCGGTTCGGGCATCTCGGGCACCGCGATCTCGCGCCGGTAGATGCCGTGCGTGATGATGTCGTCGATGGCATCGATCGCCTGCTGGCGCGTGTAGTAGTCGCGTTCGGACAGCCAGAACGGCACCCAGTCCAGGATGGAGATCAGCGCCACCGCCGTGAGCTGTGGTTCGTCGCAGGCGATCGAGCCGTCGGCCACGCCCCGTTTCAGTATGTCCGCGAGCCAGGCGGCATTCTGCCAGCGCTTGGCATGGACTTCGCTGCCGTAGGGTGCAGCCAGCGCATCGATATCGGTGAACAGGATCATGCGCTGGGCTTCAGACCGCAGCCTGCCACGCACGAAGCGCCTGACGATCTCGAGCCCGTCGATGCCGGGCTCGGCCGCCGCCTCCATCTCGCGCCGATAGATGGCGAGGCCGCGCAGATAGCAATGAAAGATCAGGTCTTCCTTGTCGCGAAAGTGATGATACAGCGCGCCCGGTACGGCCTGCACCGCCGCCGCAACCTGTTCCATCGTGACATTGGCATAGGAGTGGCGGGCAAACAGCCTGCTTGCAGCGACCAGAATCTCTTCAGCTCGACCTGTCAGCGCAGCGACTTGCAAGCTCCGATGCCTTTCCGGTTGCCGGATGCCGATCCAGACGGGAGATAATCCTCTCGGCATGGGACTTTCAATCGCCGATTTGGTTCGACGAACGTCCTATCGTGTGATCCGGAGCATGGGATCGGGACGCGGCGGCGCGCATCATGATCCCGTCTCGTTGCGTGAGGACAGTCCCTTCGCCGTTTACTCCTGCGCAAAGGCCTTGTCGAAGAAGGCGGGCAGATCGTTGCGCAACTGCGTGAGCAGCACCTCGCGATCGAAGCCGGGCGGATCAGCCGCGGCGTCACCGTCCAGGGTCTGGATCGGTGTGCCGGGGCGGTCCATGAAGGCGAAGTGCCACGCGTTGGGGATCATGTGAAATTCGGCGTGCGGCACGTTCTGTGCGACCCATTCGGCATGGAAGCGCGGCACCAGCCAGCGGTCGCGTTCGGCTGCATAGACCGCGGTCGGGATCCTGATCGCGGCGAGCGATGCCGCGGTGAAGAACACGCCGGCCGGCGCCATCGCCACCACCGCGCGCACCCGCTGATCGGTTGACGTCGGCAGCAGTGTCACGGCGGGCGGTGACTTCGAGCTGCCGCCCATGCTGCAGAACAAGGGATCGTCCTTGCTGTCGGTCTTGCAGTGCTCGCCGATGCGCGACAGGTCGACCTGGCCGCCGGCCAGCGCGATCACGGTGTAGCCGCCGGCGGAGTGTCCGGCCGCCCCGATACGCGGACCCTGCGCATCGGTCGCAATCTTGTCCTTCCATTCGGGATCGGCCAGCAGCGCATCGATCACCCGCGATGCCTGGCGTGGCCGCTCGGTGAAGAACGTCCCTGGCGGCTGCTGCCAGATCGAATGATCCTCCCAATTGTCGCCGGGATGCCGCAAGGCCGCGACCAGATAGCCGTGCCGCGCCAGCGCCTCCGCGAGGCTGGTATGCCCGATCTCGGAGCCGCCCGTTCCGTGGCTCAGGATGATCAGGCCCTTAAGCTTTGCATCGGGCGGCGCCCCGATCGCAACCCGGACCGTGAACGCGCCCATCGGGATGGCGCGGGCCGGCGTTTGGGTCGGATAATAAAGTGCGACGGGGATCGCCGCCGGATTGGTGGCGGAGACCGGGATCGTGATCTGGCGCCAGCCCGCCTCGGTCGCCTCCGCCGCGGAGGGCGGCATCAGGACCGGGAGAGCCAACAGGCCAAGACAGGAGCATAGCCACCGCAGGCGAGCCGTCGGAGCCAACGAAAATTTCATGAGCGCGTCCTCGAATGATCGACCGTCCGGCTGCTACATGAAGGGTCGGTCTCGGGTCCACGTCCACTTCGCGAACGGCAATCCTTATTCGCCAATGACCATCACCGAGCTCTTACGCCAGGATTCGATGGCCTTGCCGCGGCGCCACGCCGCGCTGGTGCTTCCGGTGGTGACCGGTGTCGGGCTCGCGATCGTGGGCGCGTTCGGCACCTATGTCGGGATGGGGCTGCCGACGCGGCTGGTCCATTTCGTTGTGGGCGCGTTGTTGATCACCACCCTTGTCATTGCCGCGACGGCGTTGGTGCGGCGCTATCTGTTCTCCGGCGCCGAGCCGCTCTGGGCCGCGATCGGCGTCGCGATAGCCGTTGCGCCGGCCGGCGGCTGGATCGTTCAACAGTTGCTGTGGCTGCTGGCACCCCAGGTGCTTCCGTTCGTGTCTTATCGCGACCTCACCCTCCAGGTGCTGACGATCAACCTGTTCCTCGGCCCGCTGGTCTGGGCGGTCCGGCGGGTGCCGGATCCTGCCAAGGCCCCGGCACAGCCGACGTCCCCGCCGGCCACAGCTTGCTCGTTCCGGTCGAAATTGCCGTTTGCGCTCCGCCACGCCGCCGTCCTGTCCCTGAGTGCGGAGGACCATTATGTCCGCGTCCGCACCGATCGTGGCGAGGCCCTGATCCTGATCAGGCTGGCCGATGCCGTCGCCGCCCTGGGCCCGGAGACCGGGGTGCGGATCCATCGGTCGCACTGGGTCGCCCATACCGCCGTCCGGGGACTGACGCGTCAGTCCGGCCGGCTCGGCGTCCGGCTCGACGACAAACTGGTGCTGCCGGTGAGCCGCGCCGGACAGAAACTGCTGCGTAATCAGTAGGATAGGGCGTCGATCGGCGCCTGATCCGACCAAGGCGCATCATCGCGCCAAGGCGCTTGGCCGGACCGCCGGAACATCGTAAAGACAAGTATCTGGTATACCACGGGCCGCCGGTAAGAGGCCCGGGATTGTCTTTGAGAGAGGAAACATGGCGCGCAACATTCTGATCCTTGGGGCTTCCTACGGCTCCCTGCTGGGGACCAAGCTTCTGATGGCGGGGCACAACGTGTCCCTGGTGTGCCGGAAGAACACCGCTGACCTGATCAATCGCGACGGCACCGAGGTGCGCATCAAGCTGCGTGACGAGAGGCAGCATCGCTCGATCTTCTCGCGCGACCTGCCGGGCAAGCTCGACGCCGTCACGCCCGCCGATGTCGACGTGTCGCGCTACGACATGGTCGGCCTTGCGATGCAGGAGCCGCAATACACCAACCACACGGTTCGCGTGCTGA
>DASVOL010000970.1:0-2739 GCA_036383375.1 Bradyrhizobium sp.
CACCCGCACGCAGGTGACGCCGACCGCGATCTTGTCGTCCTCGAAGATCTTGTGGGTCTCCTTGATGACCTTGGTCTCTTCGTCGTTGTAGCCGGTCTCCGGATCGATGGCCGTGTTGTGGTTGAACAGGTTGAAGGCGTAAGGGTGCGGCATCACCTTCGGGGTATAGACCTGTCCGTTGAGATTGGCGCGGGTGGATTCGACGAGCTCCTCCATCGCGGCAGCTCCCGCGCCGCTCGCGGCCTGGTAGGTCGAGATGATCACGCGCTTGATGCGGTTCTTCTGGTGGATCGGCCACAGCGGCACCAGCGCGGTGATGGCGGCGCAGTTCGGGTTGGCGATGATGCCCTTGTGGTCGCGGATGCGGTTGGCGTTGATCTCGGGGATCACCAGCGGCACGTTCGGATCCATCCGGAAGGCCGACGAATTGTCGACCACGACGGCGCCGGACTTCACAGCGACAGGTGCGAACTTCTTCGAGATGCCGCTGCCGGCCGAGAACAGCGCGATGTCGACGCCCTCGAAGGCGCGCTCGGTCAGTTCCTCGATCACGACCGGCTTGCCGCGGAAGCTGACGGTCTTGCCGGCCGAACGGGCGCTCGCCAGCGCCTTCAGCTTGCCGACACGGAAGCCGCGCTTGTCCATGGTGGCGATGAATTCGGCGCCGACTGCGCCGGTGACGCCGACAATCGCGACGACGGGATCGTTACTCACTTTGTCCTCCATTCGAGTTTGAGCATGACGCAGGCAACAAAAAAGCCCCGGACCTTCATCAGGCGGGGCTTCGGGTAGAGATGATGCTGTACGACCGACTACGCGCGCACGCCTCCCGAGGCCCCAGAGGGCTTGGTGGTTTTGGTCGTGCGTTTGGTCGCGGTGATCATGGTGGCGACTTATGCGGCAGAGATCGGCGTCCGTCAACGGCTTTTGGGCGAAAACCTGGCAAGGGAGAACCTGGCAGCGCCCGCGTCGCTCTCAGCGCCTGCGCGCGCCGGGCGGCTCGAGGATCACCTCTTTCAGATCATTGCCCGTCAGCACCACGATCACGAAATTGAGCTTGCCGCCCTCGCGCATCAGGCCGCCGCTGATCGCCTTGCCCGAGGTGGTGTGCTCGGCGACGCGCACCGCATCGGCGAGCCGATGCCGGAGCGCCCTGAGCACGACGAGGTTGTCGCGGTCTTCAGCGCCGAGGGAGGCCAGCGGCGAAGGCGGCTCGCCGCCGACCACTTGGCCCGTCGAGGCGTCGATCGCATGCTGCCAAATCCGGTTCTGCTGCATGGTCTTGACCCGATAGACCGCGGGATCCGACGCGCCGTCGAAGCTGATATCGGCGGTGATCGAGCCTGAGTGCAGCGCCTCGGCAATCGCCATCGCCTTGCGCAGCGAGATCTGGGCGGATTGGAAACTGTCGAGCTCGCGGCGGACCGCATGCACATCGAGCGCGCTGTCACTGTCCTGCGGGGTGAGCGCGGCGGCAGCCGAGCTCGTGATCGCATGGGCCGGCGAGGCGAAGGGAAGGGCCAGCAGTGCGGTTGCCAGCAGCCGCGTTCCCAATGCCCAATGCCTCAGTGCGCGCAATCGTCCTGTCCTCATCGTCGAACCTGTATTGAACATGTGCACGCGCATGACCCGCGTTCGCAGAGCGAGGAGGCGGGTCAAGAAAGGTGCGGCCGACCTTTGTTGGTCACAGGTCGGCCGCCGAACGTTCAGGCGGAGCAATGGCGGCAGCTCCGTCGTGACGGTCGAAGTTTACAAGTCGACGCAGAACCCTTGGGGGGCTGATCCGGGCTGAGCGTCTCTTTGCAACTAAACAATACGGTTTCGTTCTGTTTATTCAAGACTCATCACGGCAACGTGTAAGATGACGAAATGATCCTATAAAAACGGTTAGCGCGCCGGCCGGCGACGTGCCTTGGCGGCGTCCCGCAGCCGGTCCCGCGGTCCCACGGCACCGGCGAGGAACAGCCGGATCGAGACTTCCATCCGGGTCAACGCGGCCTTCATGTCGATCGGTATCCCGAATGTCGCCATCCGGTGGGTGTGGCCGACCACCATGTTGAGGAAGGTCTCAGCCGCGATTGTCGTGTCCTCGAGGTCGAGGGCGCCATTGTCGACCAGATGGTCGAAGAAATCCGCCGTGGTCGACACCGCTTTCGACCAGCCCTCGTCGACGGCGAGCTTGGCGACCTCGGGGAAATTGATCGCCTGCGCGGTCAGGATCCGGCTGAAGGCGATCGAGTCGGCGCTGCAGTTCAGCACCAGCAGCTGACGCCCGAGCTCGATCAGCCGTTCCTCGACCGAACCATCGCAGCTCCCGCCGGCCTGCGCTTCGGCCGCCGCGGCGGCGAGCGGGGCGAGCCAGCGGGCAATCTCGCGCCGGAGCACCGCGGTGAACAGGCCTCGTTTGTCGCCATACTGTCCGTAGACGGTGGGCTTGCTGACCCGGGCGGCCTCGGCCACGGCGTCGATCGACGTCGCATCGAAGCCGCGCTCGAGGAATAGGCGGGTGGCGACCTCGATCAGCCGCTGGTCGCGCTCGATCGCAGCATCCCTAGTCGGTCGGCCGCCACGTGACTTGATCACGCCGCGCTTGGCCACCTTGGCCTTGGTTGCCGTCAATCCCATTGCCCATTCATCTCGTTGTGCGTTCGGACGGGTCTGTCCGGTCTATAACCCGCGCAATGCGGATTCGTCCATTCGGCGGTACCGGGAGCTGGCCGCTTCAGGGCGGCGTCGCGG
>DASVOL010000971.1:0-11974 GCA_036383375.1 Bradyrhizobium sp.
GCCCGCCACGTCCGCGGCCCCCGCACCCCTGGAGGCTTGCTGTGGACTTGAGCATGGGCCGCGCTGCGGCCTTTAACTTTTTAAATACAAGGACTTAACGCTATGGCGACCGTCAAGGAATTGAAGGCGACCGCGCGTCCGAAGAGCGGCAAGGGGGCCGCCCGGGCAGAGCGTCGCGCCGGGAGAGTTCCCGGAGTGATCTACGGAGACAACCAGCCCCCCGTCACCATCTCGGTCGACGATCGTGAACTGCGCCAGCGCATCCTGGCCGGCCGGTTCCTGACCACGATCTATGACATCGACCTCGAGGGCAAGAAGCACCGCGTGATTCCGCGCGACTTCCACCTCGACCCGGTGAAGGACTTCCCGATCCATGTCGACTTCATGCGGCTCGGCGAAGGCGCGACCATCCGCGTCAGCGTGCCGCTGCACGTCGTGAACGCGGAAACCGCCCCCGGCATCAAGCGCGGCGGCACCGTGAACATCGTCACCCACGCGCTCGACCTCGAGTGCGCGGTCGACAACATTCCGCAATACATCGAAGTCGACGTCGGCGGCCTCGAGATCAGCTACTCGCTGCATCTCTCCGAGGTTACGCTGCCCAAGGGCGTGAAGTCGCTGACCCGCGAGGACGCGACGCTGGTCACCATCGTGCCGCCGTCCGGCTACGCCGAAGAGCAGAAGGCCGCAGCTGCGGCGGCTGCTGGTGGCGCTGCTCCGGCCGCGGGTGCTGCAGCTCCTGCGGCGGCTCCGGCTGCCGGTGCTGCGGCTCCAGCCGCGGGTGCCAAGGCTCCCGCCGGCGGTGGCGACAAGAAGAAGTAATCGATCAGGTCGGCGCGCGATCGTCTGATGACGCGCCGACGTGGGATGCCGCGCCATGCGCCTTTTTGTCGGTCTCGGTAATCCTGGCGCGAAATACGCCAGCAACCGGCACAATATCGGTTTTCTGGCGGTCGACGAGATTGCACGGCGTCATGGTTTCGCACCATGGCGCCGTCGCTTTCAGGGCGAGAGCTCCGAAGGCGTGGTCGATCGTGAGAAGGTCGTGCTGCTGAAGCCGACCACTTTCATGAACGAGTCCGGGCGCGCGGTGCAGGAGGCGGCGAATTTCTTCAAGCTCGCCCCTTCAGACATCACCGTGTTCCAGGACGAACTCGAACTGCCGCCCGCCAAGGTGCGGGTCAAGATCGGCGGCGGCATCGCCGGCCATAACGGGCTGCGCTCGATCTCCGCGCATATCGGCAATGAATATCGGCGGGTGCGGCTCGGGATCGGTCATCCCGGCGTCAAGGAGCTCGTGCACAGCCACGTGCTGTCGGACTTCGCCAAGAGCGACCGGGCGTGGGTGGAGGCCTTGTGCCAGGCCGTCGCCGACAATGCCGGCCTGCTGGCTGCGGGGCACGACGCTTCGTTCGCCAACAAGGTGCATCTGACGATGCAGGCCAAGGGATTTTTCGACAAGGGTGAGAATGGCGGCGATAAGCCGGCCTGATCCCTTTGTGGTCGTGCCCGGCGCGTGGCCGGGCATGACGAAGATGGATAGAGGAAAACATGGGATTCAAATGCGGGATCGTCGGACTGCCGAACGTCGGCAAGTCGACGCTGTTCAATGCGCTGACCGAGACGGCGGCCGCCCAGGCGGCGAACTATCCGTTCTGCACCATCGAGCCGAATGTCGGTGAGGTGGCGGTGCCCGATCCGCGGCTTGAGAAGCTGTCGGCGATCGCAAAATCCGCGCAGATCATCCCGACCCGGCTGACGTTCGTCGACATCGCGGGCCTGGTGCGCGGCGCCTCGCAGGGCGAAGGCCTCGGCAACCAGTTCCTCGCCAACATCCGTGAGGTCGACGCCATCGCCCATGTGGTGCGCTGCTTCGAGGATTCCGACATCACCCATGTCGAAGGCAAGATCGCGCCGCTCGCCGACATCGAGACCATTGAGACCGAGCTGATGCTGTCCGATCTCGACAGCCTTGAGAAGCGCGTCGACAATCTGTCGAAGAAGGCCAAGGGCAACGACAAGGAAGCCAAGGAGCAGCTCGAGCTCGTCAACCGCGCGCTGGTGCTGCTGCGCGACGGCAAGCCGGCGCGTGCGCTGGAGCGCAAGCCAGAGGAGGAGCGTGCCTTCCGCATGCTCGGCCTCTTGACCTCGAAGCCCGTGCTCTACGTCTGCAACGTCGAGGAAGGCTCGGCCAAGGACGGCAACAATTTCTCCAAGGCGGTGTTCGAGCGCGCCAAGGAAGAGGGCGCGGTCGCGGTGGTGATCTCGGCCAAGATCGAATCCGAGATCGCGACGCTGTCGCGCGAGGAGCGTGTCGACTTCCTGGAGACGCTGGGCCTCGAAGAGGCCGGGCTCGACCGGCTGATCCGCGCCGGCTACCGTCTGCTCGACCTCATCACCTATTTCACCGTCGGCCCGAAGGAAGCGCGCGCCTGGACCATCGACCGCGGCACCAAGGCGCCTGCCGCCGCCGGCGTGATCCATACCGATTTCGAGAAGGGCTTCATCCGCGCCGAGACCATCGCGTATGAGGATTACATCGCCGGCAACGGCGAAGCCGGCGCGCGCGATGCCGGCAAGCTGCGGCTCGAAGGCAAGGACTACGTCGTCGCCGACGGCGACGTCATGCACTTCAGGTTCAATACCTGAGCGCGATACTCTGCCGAGTGTAACAGCGGCGGCGAACCGAGCCCCGCTTTCTCCCCACGTCGTCCCGGGCAAGCGATTTGTCCGCCGTAGCTCAACGAGCGAAGGCGGAAGCGCGACCCGGGACCCATAACCACAGGTCATCGTTGTTGCGCGACGCTGTGGCCCCAGCGCGCTTCATCCCCACGGCCTGTGGTTATGGGTCCCTGCTTTCGCAGGGACGACACTGCGTGTGCGGATAGCGCACAGCCAAACAGCCCTCTACCTATCCGCGCGGCCGATCACGTCCATCAGCTCGGCGATCTTGCGCCGCTGGTCGGCCTTGTCGCCGGACGAGATCGCATGCTCGACGCAATGGGCGACATGATCGCGCAGGACCTCTTCCTCGACGCGGCGGAGCGCCGCGCGTGCCGCGGCGATCTGCGTCACCACGTCGATGCAATAGCGGTCTTCCTCGACCATGGCGGCCAATCCGCGGATCTGACCCTCGATCCGTTTGAGCCGTTTTAAGCAGGATGTCTTGACGTCGTCTCTCATAGGTCTCATATACCCCCCTAGGGTATACAAATCAAGAGGCCGGGATACCGGCCGGGAAGAGTTTCGTGGCACAGGCAAAGCACGACCATTCGCACGCGGATCATCACCATCACCACGATCATGGCGCGGCCGCGCATTCCTGCTGCAGCGGCAAGCATGAACACCACACGGCGCCGGCCGAGGCGACGTTTGCGATCGATCCGGTCTGCGGCATGAAGGTCAACCCGGCGACCGCCAAGCATCGCTTCAGCTACAAGGGCGAGGAGTATCTGTTCTGCAGCGGCCGCTGCCGCGAGCGTTTCGAGGCCGAGCCAGACAAGTATCTCAAGCCGCGCGAACCCGAGCCGCCGATGCCGGCCGGCACGATCTACACCTGTCCGATGCATCCGGAGGTGCGCCAGGTCGGGCCCGGCAGCTGCCCGATCTGCGGCATGGCACTGGAGCCCGAGCAGATCTCGCTCGACGACGGGCCGGATCCCGAATTGATCGATATGACGAGGCGGTTCTGGATCGCGCTCGCGCTGACGCTGCCGGTGTTCGTGCTCGAGATGGGCAGCCATCTCGGGCTGATGCATCTGGTGCCGCAGGGCTGGTCGAACTGGATCTCGTTCGTGCTGGCAACGCCGGTCGTGCTGTGGGCCGGTGCGCCGTTCTTCGTGCGCGGCTGGCAGTCGGTGGTCACGCGCAATCTCAACATGTTCACGCTGATCGCGATGGGCGTCGGCGTCGCCTATCTCTACAGCGTCGTCGCGACATTGGCGCCGCAGCTGTTCCCGCCCGCTTTCCGCGACATGCATGGTGCGGTCGCGGTGTATTTCGAGGCGGCCGCCGTGATCACGGTGCTGGTGCTGCTCGGCCAGGTGCTGGAATTGCGTGCTCGCGCGCAGACCTCGGGTGCGATCCGCGCGCTGCTCGGCCTTGCGCCGAAGACCGCGCGGCGCGTCACCGATCACGGTGACGAGGATATCGACATCGACGCGATCAAGGTCGGCGACCGCCTGCGCGTGCGCCCCGGTGAGAAGGTGCCGGTCGACGGCGTCGTCATCGAGGGCAGCGCGGTGATCGACGAATCCATGGTCACGGGTGAATCGATGCCGGTGACGAAGGCCGAAGGCGCGAGCGTGATCGGCGGCACCGTCAACCAGAGCGGCGGCCTTGTGATGCGCGCCGAGAAGGTCGGCCGCGACACCATGCTGTCGCGGATCGTCGACATGGTGGCGAAGGCGCAGCGCTCGCGCGCGCCGATCCAGCGGCTCGCCGATCGCGTCGCCGGCTGGTTCGTGCCGGCAGTGATCGCCGCCGCCGTCCTCGCCTTCATCGCCTGGACCGTGTTCGGCCCCGAGCCACGCCTGACCTTTGCACTCGTCGCCGCCGTCACGGTGCTGATCATCGCCTGTCCCTGCGCGCTGGGACTGGCGACGCCGATGTCGATCATGGTCGGTGTCGGCCGCGGCGCGCATTCCGGCATCCTGATCCGCGACGCGCAGGCGCTGGAGCGGATGGAGGCGATCGACACGCTGGTGATCGACAAGACCGGCACGCTCACCGAGGGCAAGCCGAAGGTCGTGCGCATCATTGCCAGCGAAGGGTTCGACGAGAACGACATGCTGCGTCTTGCCGCCAGCGTCGAGCAGGGCAGCGAGCATCCGCTGGCACAGGCGATCATCGCGTCCGCGAAGGAGCGCAAGCTGGCATCGGCGGCTGTCAGCAATTTTGCCTCGCCCTCCGGCAAGGGCGCGACCGGCACGGTCGAGGGCAAGCAGGTCGCGCTCGGCAATGCCGTGCTGATGGGCGAGTTGAAGATCGCAACGTCAGTGCTGGACCAGGCCGCGGAAGCTGCACGGCGGGATGGCGCGACGGCGATCTATGTCGCGGTCGACGGCCGCGTCGCCGGCGTGATCGCGATTGCCGATCCGGTCAAGCCGTCGGCGGCCGGCGCACTGCAGGCGCTGCGCGCCGAGGGGCTGCGCATCGTGATGCTCACCGGCGACAATGAGACCACCGCGCGCGCGGTGGCGAAGACGCTTCGTATCGACGAGGTCGAGGCCGGCGTGCTGCCGGAGCGCAAGAGCGAGGTCGTGCAGCGGCTGCGCGGCGAGGGCCGTATCGTCGCGATGGCGGGCGATGGCGTCAACGATGCGCCGGCGCTCGCCGCGGCCGATGTCGGAATCGCGATGGGCGGCGGCACCGATGTCGCGATCGAGAGCGCCGGCATCACGCTGCTCACCGGCGACCTGATGGGCCTCGTCCGGGCGCGGCGATTGTCGGTCGCAACCATGCGCAACATCCGCCAGAACCTGGCGTTCGCCTTCGTCTACAATGCGGCCGGTGTGCCGATCGCGGCCGGCGTGCTGTATCCACTGTTCGGCATCCTGCTGTCGCCGATGGTCGGCGCCGCCGCGATGGCGCTGTCCTCGGTCAGTGTGATCGGCAATGCGCTCAGGCTTTCGAGGGTGAAGCTGGATTAGGTGCTTCTTATCTCGCCCCGCTTGCGGGGAGAGGTCGAAACTCAAGCTGTGCTTGAGTTTCGGGTGAGGGGGGCTCTCCGCAAGTCCGTCTGTCGCCATTGTTGCGGACGCAGCCCCTCACCCCAACCCTGTAAGAGCAAGCTTCGCTTGTCTCGTCCCCGTAAGAACGGGGCGAGGGAGAACAGGCATCCGGGCTACACGAGTTACGCCGGCAGCAGAAGCTGCGCGCGCCGCTCCATCTCGGCATCGAGCCAGGTTGCGAGATCCTCACTCACCTCGACCATCGGAAGCCGCACCTCGGGGCTGTCGATCAGCCCCTGCCGCCACAGCCAGTGCTTGGCCGGCGCGGGGCTCGGTTCCGCAAATAACAGCCGGGTCAGGCCGACGACGCTCTGCCAGGCGGCGAGTGCCGCGTCGCGCTTGCCCTGCCTCAGCAGCGCGCGGATCGAAGCGAAGGTGTCCGTTTGCAGATGCGCGGAGAGCAGGATCGCGCCGTCGGCGCCGTCCGAGAGCGCATCGAAGGTCTGCGCGTCCTCGCCGGTCAGCACGCGGAAGCCCGCCGGCCGGCGATTGAGGAAGTCGATCGACTGCGCGCGGTCGGCACAGCAATCCTTCATGCCGGCGATGTTGGGATGTTCCGCGAGTGCGAGCAGCGTCTCATTGGTCAGGTTCACCGCCGTGCGATACGGAATGTTGTAGAGCACGACCGGCCACGAGGCGTGATCGGCCAGCGCATTGAAGTGCTGCACGAGCCCGCGTTGCGAAGGCCTGATGTAGTAGGGGCTCGCGATCAAATAGCCGTTGATCGGCCAGTCGGCCGTATCATCCAGCGCATCCTTCATCCTGGCCGTCGAGGCGCCGGAGAGCCCGAGGCAGACCGGCAGATGGCGGGAGTTGGCACTGAGCTCGTCGAGCACGACGCTGACCAGCCCCTCCAGCTCATCGGTGCTGAGCGCCATGCCTTCACCGGAGGTTGCACCGAGGATGAAGCCGTCAACGGGGCCGCCGGCATAGTGCCGAACGAGCCGTCGCAATGAGGTGACGTCGAGTTCGCCGTCGCGGAACGGCGTGATCAGGGGCAGCCAGAGGCCCTGCAATTGCTGGTGTAGCTCAGTCATGTTCCATCTCCTTGAGGGGGCAAAGCCGGAGACGGGACCAACAAAAAACCCCGTCCAGGCGGCGGGGTTTCGGGATCGGTCTGAATGCGAAGGTGATCTTATCGCGCGCGATCTCGTGTCCCCGGGAGGGGAGCTTTTTTCGACGAGAGAGCGGCGCACGAAGTCGTGATCATGGGGTAATGATGCTGCGCTGCGAGGTTGTTGTCAATCCGCATGCTGACCGTGACGTGCGGCACGTTTGGGCGTGTCATCAAGGTGAAGCGACATTGAGATGAAAAAAAGCCGGGCTCGAGAGAGCCCGGCTTAAGGTATTGGCCACGTGAGGCCGACACAATCACCTTCCAAGAGGGATTACTGAACTTCCGCGCCACTGGAGGAGGGGGACATATGCGCGACGCGACCGCTCAGCGTGTAAGCACTATGATCCCCATCGACGCCTCGCAGCAACTATCCAGCTCGCATGTCAGTCATGCGGAGATTCAGGGGCCTGTTGGGGCAGCGTAGAAAGCCTATAGCCCAGCCCATAAGGCCGGCTTAATCAGGACGGCCAGCGCTGCGCCTTGCTGACCACGAAGTCGCGGAACACCTGCACCCGGGCCACTGTCTTCAGCTCTTCCGGATAGACGAAGTAGGTGTCGAGCGCGATCGAGTCGGACTCGCCGAACAGCTGCACGAGGTTGTTCTGTTCGACCAGATAGTCCGGCAGCGCGGCGATGCCGAGGCCCTGCTGGCAGGCCCGCACCAGGCCAAGGATGTTGTTGACCTTGAAGTAGGGTTCGCGCGGCCCGGAGCCGTTGCGGCCGGCATCGATCAGCCAGCTGCGGTTCTGCAGATGCGGCGGGACCTGCGAGTCGCCGAGCATGATGATGCGGTGCGAGTCGAGATCATCAAGCGTCCGCGGCGTGCCGAAGCGCTTGATGTATTCCGGCGAGCAATAGGCATGGAAGCCGATCGAGAACAGCTTGCGCTGGATCAGGTCGGGCTGGGTCGGCTTGCGGGTGCGGATCGCGACGTCGGCCTCGCGCATCGACAGATCGAGATCCTCGTCGGTGACAATCAGCGAGATCCGGATGTCCGGATAGAGCGCGACGAATTCGTCGAGCCGCGGGATCAGCCAGTTGATGCCGAGCGCCGGCGGCGTCGTGATCTTGAGGTCGCCGCTCGGCCGCTCGCGGCTGTCGGTGAGCTTGGCGCGCGCCGCTTGCAGCTGCATGAACACGTCATGCGCGGTGCGGAACAGCAGGTCGCCCTGCTCGGTGAGGATCAGGCCGCGGGCATGGCGGTGAAACAGCGAGACCGAGAGCTCCTGCTCCAGCGCGCTGACCTGGCGGGAGACCGCCGATTGCGACAGGCCGAGCTGCTCGCCGGCATGCGTGAAGCTGCCAGCTTCCGCCGCCGCGTGAAAGACCTTCAGCTTGTCCCAATCCATGTCCGTGAATCCGTCGCGAGATCGTGCCATGATTATTCCGCCGCTGCGCGATCGCTCGCGCGAAGAGCAATGAAGCGTTCGGCCTCGAGCGCCGCCATGCAGCCGAGACCGGCGGCGGTGACCGCCTGCCGAAAGGTTTCGTCCGCCACGTCGCCCGCGGCGAACAGGCCGGGTACCGAGGTCGCCGTGGAGTTCGGCGCCACCTCGACATAGCCCGACGGTTTCAGCTTGATCTGGCCTTTGACGAGTTCCGTCGCCGGCGCATGGCCGATCGCGATGAAGACGCCGTCGGTCTTGAGGTCGGTCAGCGCGCCGGTCTTGACGTTCTTGAGCCGCACATGAGTGACCTTGTTCGGATTCTCCGTGCCGCAGATCTCGTCGATCGCGGAATCCCACACCACCTTGATCTTGGGATGCTTGAACAGCCGCTCCTGCAGGATGCGCTCGGCGCGGAAATGATCGCGGCGATGCACGATGGTGACCTGCGAGGCGTGATTGGTCAGGTACAGCGCTTCCTCGACCGCGGTGTTGCCGCCGCCGACCACCACGACTTCCTTGCCGCGGTAGAAGAAGCCGTCGCAGGTCGCGCAGGCCGATACGCCGCCGCCCTGGAATTTCTCTTCCGAGGGCAGCCCGAGCCAGCGCGCCTGGGCGCCGGTGGCGAGGATCACCGTCTCGGCGAGATAGACGTCGCCGGAATCGCAGGTCAGACGAAACGGGCGCTGGCCGAGCTCCAGCTTGTTGACGAGATCGGTGACGATCTTGGTGCCGACATGGGCCGCCTGCTTCTCCATCTGCTCCATCAGCCAGGGGCCCTGGATCACATCGGCGAACCCCGGATAGTTCTCGACGTCGGTGGTGATGGTGAGCTGCCCGCCCGGCTGAATGCCCTGGATCAGGATCGGTTCGAGCATCGCGCGCGCCGCGTAGATCGCTGCGGTGTAACCGGCGGGGCCGGACCCGATGATGACGACCTTGGCATGGGTAGGCGCGGGCATTGTGAGATCCCTCTGTTTTTGGGGATTTTGATCAAGGACTTGTGCGGGAAGCGCCCCGGAAACGCGTCACGGCGGCGCCAAAAGTGTCAAATCCAAGTCTAGGATATCTGGGAAGCTATGCAAGATTTGCAATCCATGGCAGCGATTTTTCCCCGGAACTGAAGTCACATTTGCGAAATCGTGCGCTGCACGCGCAATAAAATTGCGCAATGCCGGCTGCCTGCGCTATGAGAGTTGCCGGCAGACCTGCCAAGCCTTCCGAACCCTGAGGGAACCCAAGTCGCGTGTCGAAGAACCTTGACGAGATCGACCTCAAAATCCTCGCCGAGATCCAGGCCGATGGCCGAATCACCAATGTGGAACTCGCCAAACGCGTCGGGATCTCGCCGCCGCCCTGCCTGCGCAGGGTCCGGGCGCTGGAAGAGGAGGGCTACATCCAGGGCTACCGCGGCCTGCTTGATCCGCGCCGCCTCGGCTTCGACGTCACGGTGTTCGCCTCGGTGCACCTGTCGAGCCAGGCCGACGCCGATCTTCGCGCCTTCGAGAGTTTCGTGCGCGCCGAGCCCTTGGTGCGGGAATGCTGGATGCTGTCGGGCGAAGTCGATTTCATTCTCAAATGCGTCGCCCCCGACATGGCGACGTTCCAGGATTTCGTCACCCACCTGACGGCGGCGCCGCATGTGCGCAACGTGAGGACGTCGCTGGTGCTGCACAATTCGAAATACGAAGCCGCGGTGCCGCTGGGCATGAAGGCGGCGGGCTGACGCGCTGCGCACACAGCCTAAGGCGTTGCGTTAGCATCGAACCCGGAATCTCGAGATTCCGGGTTCGACCATTTCAGTCGCGCTGCGGATATGACTGCGATTACCTCTTGCGCATCGCGTCGACGCTGATCGGGCCGGGGCCCGAGGTCGCGAGATACAGGCAGGCAAAGCAGAACGCGATCGCCAGACTGCCGTTGTTGAGCAGCGGATAGAAGCCTTTCGGGAAGTGCCCCATGAAGTAGGCGAAAGCCATTTCACCCGCCAGGATGAAGGCCACGATCCGTGAAAACAGGCCGATCATCAGGAGACCGCCCAGGACCAACTCGAGCGTGCCGGCAGCTCCGATCAACGAGAACAGTTCGACCTTCTCGAACATTGTCCCGGGCGGAAACTTGAAAAGCTTGGCGACGCCGAACTGAAACAGCAGCAGTCCGGTGATGAACCGGAACAGGCTGAGCGCTATCGGCTGAAACCTGGAAAACATCTGATCCATGTCAGTTACCCCCTCTTTGACACGTTAGAACGTTGCACGAAGCGAATACACGGTGTCCGCCACCCGAGTGTGATGTCAACACCTTGCGTCTGGAATCATTCCTCGCTCCACGGAAGCTGCGAGAGAACGCGGCAGCGATACGGTGACACGCCGCGATGCGTGTTGCGACGCAATCATCGGCTCCGCCTCCGGTCCCGACATGATTATACTGCATAAACATGTCACGGCCTCACTAGTATGCCGCCTACTCGCTCTCCACTCACATTGCTGTCAGACGTGGGGAAAACGCGGGCACAAAAAAAGCCGCGTGCGACACGCGGCCTTTTTGCACCAGTCACGTCAAAGTAACTACCGCCACTCGACCTTGGTGATCTCATAGGCCTTGGCGCCGCCCGGCGCCATCACTTCGACGGTGGTGCCCTTCTTCTTGCCGATCAGCGCGCGCGCAAGCGGCGAGGTGATGGAGATGCGGCCCTTCTTGGCGTCGGCCTCGACCTCGCCGACGATCTGCCACACCGCTTTCTTCTCGGTGTCCTCGTCGATCAGCGTCACGGTCGCGCCGAACTTGATGGTGTCGCCGGACAGTTTCGAAATGTCGATGATGTCGGCGCGCGCGAGCTTGTCCTCGAGCTCGGCGATGCGGCCCTCGTTGTGCGACTGCTCTTCCTTGGCGGCGTGATACTCGGCGTTCTCCGAGAGGTCGCCGTGTGAACGCGCTTCCGCAATGTGTTCGATGATGCGCGGACGATCCTCCGACTGTCGCTTCTTGAGCTCGTTCGTCAGCGCGGCGTAACCGCCCGCGGTCATCGGAACCTTATCCATCATCTTCGTCCTTCATCGTGCGCGCCCGGCGGCCGTGCACGAATATCCAGTTCAGCTAACGCAGGAATCAGGACGCGAATGCGCCCGGAAGCCCAGTGATTTTCGGCCCCGCTAAGGGCCGTGACAACATCCAATCGCGCGGTGAGTTCCAGCCATTCGGCTAATTGACCGCTTCAGGCCTTCAGCCCGGGCAGCGGTCAGCTTTCGGAAAAGTAACTCTGAAGCGTGCGGACCTCAAGGTCCCCGTCCCGATAGGCCCGGATCCCCCGCGCGGCCGCCACCGCGCCTGAAAGAGTGGTGTAATATGGCACTTTATGCAAGAGGGCAGCCCGCCGCAGCGAGCGGCTGTCGGCCAGCGCCTGCGGACCTTCGGTGGTATTGAAGACCAGCTGGACGTCGCCATTGGTGATGGCGTCGACGATGTGCGGACGGCCTTCGAGCACCTTGTTCACCTTCTCCGTCGGCACGCCGTTGTCGCTGAGATAGCGTTGCGTGCCCGAGGTGGCCATCACCTTGAAGCCGAGCGAGTGCAGCAGCCGCACCGCATCCGCGATGCGCATCTTGTCGTCGCCGCGCACCGAGACGAACACCGTGCCCTGGCGCGGCACACGCGTGCCGCCGCCGAGCTGGCTCTTCGCGAATGCGACCTCGAAGGAGCGGTCGAGCCCCATCACTTCGCCGGTCGAACGCATCTCCGGT
>DASVOL010000972.1:0-7026 GCA_036383375.1 Bradyrhizobium sp.
CAGCACTCGCGCACCTTCACCGAGCGCTTCAAGGGCTTCCCGGTCAACATCGCGCAGGCGTCGCGGCTGGTGTCGACCAAGGATTTGAACCAGACCAAGAAGGGGCTCGCCGACGGCAACGTCGACATCGTGGTCGGCACCCACGCGCTGCTCGGCAAGGCGATCAAGTTCAAGGACCTTGGCCTTTTGATCGTCGACGAGGAACAGCATTTCGGCGTCAGCCACAAGGAGCGGCTGAAGCAGCTGCGTGCCCAGGTCCATGTGCTGACGTTGTCGGCCACCCCGATCCCGCGCACGCTGCAACTGGCGCTGACTGGCGTGCGCGAGCTCTCGATCATTGCCTCGCCGCCGGTCGATCGCCTCGCGGTGCGCACCTTCGTCGCGCCGCACGATCCCTTGATGATCCGCGAGGCGCTGTTGCGCGAACGCTACCGCGGCGGGCAGGCGTTCTACGTGGTGCCGCGGATCGAGGACCTCGCCGGCGTCAAGGATTTCCTCGACAAGAACGTGCCCGAGATGAAGGTTGCGGTCGCCCACGGCCAGATGCCGCCGACCGTGATCGAGGACATCATGTCCGCGTTCTACGACGGCAAATACGACATCCTGCTCTCGACCACGATCGTGGAATCCGGTCTCGACATCCCGAACGCCAACACACTGATCGTGCACCGCGCCGACATGTTCGGTCTCGCCCAGCTGTACCAGCTGCGCGGGCGCGTCGGCCGTTCCAAGCTGCGCGCCTATGCGCTGTTCACGCTGCCGGCGCAGCAGAAGATCACGGCGCAGGCGGAGCGGCGGCTGAAGGTGTTGCAGTCGCTGGAGACGCTGGGCGCCGGCTTCCAGCTCGCCTCGCACGATCTCGACATCCGCGGCGCCGGCAATCTGCTCGGCGAGGAACAGTCCGGCCACATCAAGGAAGTCGGATTCGAGCTGTACCAGTCGATGCTCGAGGAGGCGATCGTCAACCTCAAGGCCGGCGTTGCCGAGCCCGCCGCCGACCGCTGGTCGCCGCAGATCACGATCGGCATGCCGGTCCTGATCCCCGAGGACTACGTCAACGACCTCAGCGTGCGGCTGTCGCTCTATCGGCGCCTCGCCGATCTCGAGACCGACGACGAGATCGACAGTTTCGCCGCCGAGATGCGCGACCGCTTCGGCGTGCTGCCCGACGAGGTGCGCTATCTGTTCAAGGTCGCCGCGATCAAGGCCTACTGCCGCAGGGCCAATGTCGGGAAGGTCGATGCCGGCCCGAAGGGCGCGGTGATCGCGTTCCGCGACAACAGCTTCGCGCATCCGGAGCGGCTGGTGACGTTCATCCGCCAGCACGGCCAGGCCGCCAAGGTGCGGCCCGACATGAAGGTGGTGTTCTTCCAGGAATGGGATACGCCGGAGGAGCGGCTCGCCGGCACCACCGAGATCCTGCGCCAGCTCGCCAATCTCGCGGAGAGCAAGAAGGCGGCTTAGGTCTGAAAGCAACTGACCAACGACGGTCCCGCAGGCAATTGGTTGATTGCGCGCGCTGAGCCTTCCTACAGTCAAATGACTGATGTCAGTTCGGGGGAATGGGTCCGAGCGGTGCCTGGTGCTGGCCGGGATCAAATTTTTGGATTGCTGATGGGTCGAAAACCTCATTCTTGGAGAGGTTTAGCATTGGCTTGAACGTGATTTGGCCGCCTACAATATCCGATGCTTTCGGTCTGTTTTGTCCAATGGCAGCCAAGAACAGCTGACAGCCAAAGACGGTTGGGCTGAAGCTGAGATATTGAAAAACCTGCCCTGATACGACTCCCGTTTCAAAATAGCGGAAGTTGTCAATTAGACCGTTTCGATAGAGGCCAAACATCCCGGTTTCGATTTCAGGAACGAGCCCGGCCTCACCGCCGAAAAGCCGAAGAAACACATCTATCTTTATGGCCGTCCTCGTCCTGCTGCGCCCCTCTGTGTCACCCAAATTCTTTTGCGAGCCCACCCATTGCATGTGTAGCGCTGTATATAGCGCGCAGTGCAATTTCATCTGCGCTGATGACATCGTCGAAAGTATAGAGGTAAACACTACGCCGCCATCATCCTCTCCGCTTTCGCTGCGCGATGAGGCGAGTACACCTGCGAAATATCGATGACCAATTTCGCTTTCGACCTTTGAGCCCTCATCTAACGCGGCAAGTAGAACCCTCGGCGGAACTGACTTTCCGTCTGGTTCTCGTACGTGTTCGGCAGCCAGTTCGATGATTTTCTCGGCGTGCGACAAGCGGCGTTTCGTGAATGCAGCCAGCTCTGCGCCCAAAAAGTCCGCTGTTGGTCCCAACAGTCTCTTCACTGGGTCTAAAGCTAGGAGACTGGCCGCTGCACCAGCGCCGACGGTCACCGGATCAATCATCGAACAAGCCCTCCCACAGCCATTCGGCTGCGATCTCTTTGCTGATTATGCCAGGCCAGCTGATGAATAGCTTCATTTCAGATTACCGGGGTGACCTTCGCGGCACCGTTGTGCCAGCGGCTTCGTGCGGATGAACATAAATCGTCTCGGTTATGCTCTCAGCGAGTCCTGTATCTCTAGCAAGGCCCGCTGGCCCTAACCTGCGGGCTTCTTGATTACGGTGGCGTAGCGGTCTCCTTGAGCATCCGTTCCATGGCCTCGATCACAGTGCGGGTGTACCGGCGAGAAATGACGATGAACGTGTCCTCATCCTCGTCCCACGTCCGCTCACGACGTATGACGAGGTCGTTGTTAGCGTTTGCGTAGACGGCGATCGCGTCTTGGGACGGCACGACTACGCTGTCCTTGTCCGCCCAACTGAAATTGTCACTCATCGAATCACCCCTTGGTTGCCGGGCCAATTTCGCATGATCGCCCTTGCGCAACGGCGGAGATTCGAAGTTTTGCGGGCTATTCACAGCCCGGTAATTCTGCGGCTGGTCTGGCGCGTGGAACGTACCGCCAAACCCCATGCTGCGCCTGCATTGGGTGTGATCTCGTAAGCGTCGGCAATTTAGTGAGTTTGCCTCGCAACGCGAAAAATCGTGGTGATCTCGGGCGGTGGGAGGTTCTTTGCAAATTCAATAGCGTGAGCCGGGGCGATTTGCGGACACTACTCGAAAGATCTCGCGACCCTCGCCGGCCGCCGTTACGACGCCGCGCGCTCCGCCGCTCCGAACAGGCGCCCGAGCAGCGACATCGCAGAATCGCCCGGCATCAGCGTTGCGACGCTGACGGCGGGCTCGGCCCTGGTGTCGCGGCGGCCGTTCTGGGTGTGGCGCATCACGCTCGCCAATCGCCGGGTGATCGCCTGGGCGTTGCGCAGGTCGGTCCCGGCGAACGCCACGACGAGCGACCGGTCGTCGTGCACGGCGCCGAAATCGGCCTGGCGCATCAGCCGGCTGATGATCCGCGCGCCATCGAATTGCGCACGCGGCTGCGTGTTGTCGAAGGTGAACCGCGCCACCGAGAGCGCGCCGCCGCGCTCGGCGGTCTGGTAGACGGCGGTCGCGAAGTCGCGCTCGAACGCGGCCTTGGTGAGCAGACCGGTGCGGGGATCGATCAGGCCCTTGGCGTCGATCGCCTTGAGCATGCGGCCGAGCCGCGCCTCGAAGGCATGCTGGCGGATCATCGGCAACACCATGTCGCCGACACGCGTCGGCCCGGCCGTGACGATCTCGAGATTGGGCAGCTCGTAACGCGGCGCCAGCTCGCCGGAGGCGACGATCACCGGTAACGGACGGAAGCGAACATCCTCGGTCAGCACCGTCAGGAACGCATCCATCACGCGCGGGGTGAAGCCCTCGGCCAGCACGATGCCGTCGATGTCACGGTTGGAGAGATGCTTTGCGGCCGCCTCGATGCTCAGCGCGCCGACCACGCCGGCGCGTTCGCCGAGCGCGACCGACAAGGCCGGGTAGGCGCCGCCGCGGCCGATCAGGAGCGCGGTGGCCTCTCCGACCGGATCGATATCGGATAGTGCGATCGGCGCCGGCGGCACCAGGCGGCGCATCACGGTCGCATGCAATGCGCGAACGCGTAAGCACGCATTGAGCCGGGCGACCAGGCGATCCGGCATGCCCTTGTGCTGGAAGAACGCGATGACCGTGTCGGGCAGGGTGGTCGCGGGATCGACCGCGATCAGCGGCAGATAGGGCGCGCGGGCGGCAGCGCGCTTGGCGAGGCCCGCCAGGGTGACGAAGTCGACGCCCTCGGCGGCTGCGATGATCGCGGCAGGCTTGACCTGCTCGATGGCGCGTCCGACCTCGTTCCAGTCGGTGACCACGACCGGAAACAGTTTCGTCTCATCGAGGACCGCGGCAAACGGCGGCTTTGCCGACGCCGATACGATGAGGACCGGACCTTGTTGAGACATTCGAACGCTCGAAACCAATGCTTAAGATCAGCAAACGGCTGCGATGCTAGTGGGCATGGCTTAATGCGGCGTCAACACAATGCTAAGACTAACGCAATGATAAGATTTTACGCCGTCCCAGTGCCGCTGCGGTCGCGAAATGCCTCGACCATCAACGGGTTAAGCCCAAGTTCTGTCAGGGCATCGCGGGCCCGCGCATTGTCCTGAGCCCGTCCGGCCAGCCGGTGGCCGCTCAGGCGGTCGGGCAGTGCCGTTAACATTGCACCTTGGCCGAGACGCCGCGACCACTCCTGCAACTCCCCGGCAAGGAAGCGGTAGCCGCCGACCGTCATGACCCCTGACGGCGGGGCGGTAATGTTGATCGCGCCGGTCGCGCGATCGACCCGCGCGGCGTATTCGGTGTCGACGTAATCACGCGGCGGGGGCGCAATCAGGGTATCGCCCGGGGGCGGCGGCGGCGCATAGGCGGCGACCGGCACCATCGGGCCGCGCAGGCCCAGCGTGCCCTTTGGGGTCAGCAGGATCTCGCCGGCGATCGATGCGCCGGGAGCCTCACGCGGCGCGCTGTGCGGACCAGGCTTGATCGGGGCGGGCGATCCATCCTCGGCGTTGCGGCGGGCGCCGAACAATCCGGCCTCGCCGAACAGATAGACGTCGGTCAAGGTCACCCGCCGCGAGGTCCAGTGCGCACTGGAGGCAACCTGCTCCGGCGTCCGCCAGAGGCCGATCGCGTTGCGCAGGGTGGGCAGGCGCTCCGACATGCCGCACTCGTCGAGCCGCAGTGCGAGCTGCGCCGGCGCGATCAGCGTGTCGCAGCCGTGATCGTTGAACTGGGTCTCGAACGTTTCCTCGTCGAACGGATGATGCATGACGAGCGTGCCGCCCGACAGCAGCCAGGTCACCAGCGACGAACAGATGCCGGCAAACGACATCGGCGCGAATGCCGACATGATGGTCGCGCCCTGTGGCAGGTCGCTCTCCAGCGACATCGCGAGCCCGCCGGCGATCAGGCCGAAATGCGCGCGCGGCACCGGACGAAAACCTTCGCTGGTGACGTCGAAGGAGATCAGCGCCGGCTTGCGGCCGTCCTGGATCATCGGGCGCGAGGTCCGGGAGTCCTGCAGGATCGCGTCATCGAGCGACGCCATGCCTTCGGGCAGATCGGTGCCGAACCCGCAGACATGGCGGATCGAAAAGGCTTCCGCCGCGGCGTTCATGGCGATGTCGGCGTAGGACACGCCGTCGATCCTGCCGCAGGTGACGATCGCTCGCGCCGCAGTGCGGTTGAGGACGGACGTCAGCTCGGCCTGCCGCCACAGCAGCGGCAACGGCGCCACCACGAGGCCGACCCGATGGGCGGCGAGCACCGTCAGGGCGAATTCGATCGTCGAGGGAAGCTGAACCGCGATCACGGTATTGGCCGGCAATCCGCTCTCGACGAAGTGGGCGGCGATCGCCGAGATCGCGCGGTCGGCCTGGGCATAGGTCAGGCGCTTGCGGGTCTGTCCGGTGACACGTTGCTTGTTGAGCGGGTCAACCAGCGCCAGCGCCTCGGGTTGCCGCGCCAGGCTGCGCTTGAACAGCGTATCGAGCGTGGGCGAGGTGATCGACTGGTTCACAGGTTCAACGTCGGTTGCATCGCTTCGATCGGACCGGGTCATGCCGCGTCGGGTCGCAATTCACTTGGTAGTTCAGCTCGGCAGCTCAATTGGATTGCGCACCGGGCTTCTGCCACCAGGTCTCCGGCAGGTAGCCCGTCAACGCCGTGGCCGAAGGCCGTTCTATCCGATTCCAGCGCGCGATCCATTGCTCTCCCAAGTTAAATAGGGGGATAGCGTAGAAGCCCGACATCAGGGCCCGGTCCAGCGCCCGCACCGTCGAGACGAAGGCCGGCCGCTCCCGCGCCGCGAGCAGCGCGGCGATCGCGGCGTCGATGGCCGGATCCCTGGCGCCCATGTAGTTGCGGGTGCCCGGCACGTCGGCGGCCTGGCTGCCCCAGTAGAACCACTGCTCGTTGCCCGGCGATAGCGACTGGTCCCAGCGAATGGGGATCATGTCGAAATCATAGGCGACCCGGCGCTGCTCGAACTGCACTGCGTCGACCACCCGGACCGCGGCGTCGATGCCGGCCCGCTTCAGGTCGCGCTGGTAGGCGAGGGCGATCCGCTCATGCTCGCGTGTCGTCACCAGGATCTCGATCCGGAGCGGCGTTCCGGTCGCGCGCTCTTTCAGCACCGTGCCGTCGAGCGCGTAGCCCGCGTCCGACAGCAGCTTGAGCGCGTCGCGAAGGATGGTGCGGTCGCGGCCTGAACCATCGGTGATAGGGAGGCGATAGCGGCCGTCGAGGATGTCGGGCGCGATATGCGACAGATACGGCTTGAGGAGTTCGCGCTCGCGGTCATCGGCCGGGCGGCCGTAGGCGGACAGGTCCGAGCCGGCGAAATAGCCGCCGGCGCGTGAATAGAGTCCGAAATAGTAGTTGCGGTTGATCCATTCGAAATCGAACAGCATCAGCAGCGCCTCGCGCACCCTCACGTCGGCGAATTTCGGCCGCCTGGTGTTGAACACCAGGAATTCGGACGGATCGGGCGTGCCGATCTTGATGGTGTCGCGGACCACTTCGCCGCTTCTCGCGGCGGGAAAGTCGTAGCCGTCATGCCAGCGCAGCGGCTCG
>DASVOL010000973.1:0-2164 GCA_036383375.1 Bradyrhizobium sp.
CGATGCCGACCAGCCGCGACGGTTCGAGGCCGAGCGTGTCGAGATAGTGCCGCTCCGCCGCCGCGGCCATCGCGCCGGCGCCCTTGCCGGCGGCGAGGCAGATCACACGTCCCTTCGGCGCCGGCCGCAGCCGCGATGCCAGCACCACATCAGGATGCGCAGCCGCCACCGCGGCATCGAAGATCGAACGCAGGAAAGGACGACGGTCGGTCATGGCTGTGCCTTTACGAGAGTCGGGACGTAGGTGCTGTTCCCTCTCCCGCTTGCGGGGGAGGGTTAGGGTGGGGGTGCTGCCACGAGTCGTATTGCGGAGAAGGCCCCCACCCGGATCGCATCTTTGATGCGATCCGACCTCCCCCGCAAGCGGGAGAGGTGAGGGAAGATCGCGACCGCTTCGATCGAAGCAATATCCATCCCCGCCTTAGTTTCCGCCGACTTCGCCGCTGATGACGTCGCCGAACAATTGCCAGCGCTCGCCCTTGAACTGCATCAGCTGCAATTGCTCGATCGGCTGGAAGTCGGCAGGCCCGGTCGACAGCGTCACACCGGGCAGCAGGCCGCCCTGCGCAAACTGCTTCAGGCTCGCCGCCTGCTTCATCACATTGGCGCGGGTGAGGTCGTCGCCGCAGCGGCGCAGCACCTCGACCATCGTGGTCGCCATGTTGTAGCCGGTCATCGCCGAGGCATCGACGCGGTTGGTGTCGGGCATGTACTTGGCGAGCAGTTCGTCGAACGCCTTCATGCCGGCGTCGTCCTTCCACTGCGGATCGCTGGCGTCCTTGGCGTAGGCCGCCGAGATCACGCCTTGCGCATTGTCGAGGCCCGCGGGGCGCATCACCGTCGCGGTGGAGGCCGAGACGTTGGAGACGATCGTCATCGGCTTCCAGTTCATCTCGCCGAGCTTCTTGATCGCCTGGGCGCCGAATTTCGGCGTGGTGAAGAAGATGATGACGTCGGGATTGGCGGATTTCAGCCGCACCACATGGGAATCGATGGTGGGTTCGGCAACCTCGTAGCTTTCCTTGGCGACGATCCCCGAGGGATTGCCGGCGAAGCCGTCTTCGAGGCCCTTCAGGTAGTCCTTGCCCATGTCGTCGTTCTGGTAGAGCACCGCGACCTTGGCGGCGGGCTTCTCCTTGAGCAGATATTTCGCGTAGATCCGCGACTCGCTCTGGTAGCTCGGCAGCCAGCCCATGGTCCACGGGAACGCCTTCGGATCGTTCCACTTGGTGGCGCCGGTGGCGACGAACAGCTGCGGCACCTTCTTGGCGTTGAGATATTTCTGGATCGCGGTGTTGGAGGCGGTGCCGAGCGTGCCGAACAGGAACAGCACCTCGTCGCTCTCGACCAGCTTGCGCGCCTGCTCGACCGCCTTCGGCGGCGAATAGGCGTCGTCATAGGAGATGAAATTGATCTTGCGGCCGTTGATGCCGCCATCGTCGTTGACCTTCTTGAACACCGCGGTCATCGCCTTGCCGACCACGCCATAGGCCGACGCCGGGCCGCTATAGGGCACGATGTTGCCGATCTTGATCTCGGTATCGGTCGCGCCGGTGTCGTATTTCTTCTGCGCCCATGCGGCATTACAGGTCACGGCGGCGACGGCGAGGCCGAGCAGGGCGGTTGCGACACGGTGACGGATCGGCTTCGGCATTTCCCGAAAACTCCTTGTTGTTGCCGGCGCAAGCGCACCGGGTTCTCTGCGGTTGTTGCCGGTTTTCCTAGCGCATTGCCGGGCAAAGTGTAAGCAGGCATCGCCCGGGCTAGAGCGTTTTCGAGCGAAGTGGACCTCGGTTCGCGTGAAGAAAACGCGTCAAGACAAGAATCTAGAGCTTCGGTTCTGATTCAATCAGAACCGAAGCTCTAGCCGGCCCATGGTGAATGAAAAGCCCCCTGCGACGGTATCGCAGGGGGCATATGTCGGTCGTTGGCCGGCAGGAAATCAGCCGCCGACGTCGGCGCTGATGATGTCGCCGAACAGTTCCCATTTCTCGCCCTTGAACTTCATCAGCTGCAACTGGCTGATCGGGGCGAAATCGTTCGCGGCGGTGTTGATCTTGATGCCGGGCAGCAACACTTCGGTGCGGAAGTCCTGCAGGCTCGCGGCCTGCTTCATGATGTTCTCGCGCGTGAGGTTGTCGCCGCACTGCTTGAGCACCTGAAC
>DASVOL010000974.1:0-4083 GCA_036383375.1 Bradyrhizobium sp.
CCGCGAGAATGGTGAGGTATGGTCCGCGAGCCGCGCAACACATTCAGCGTCGTCCCTGCGAAAGCAGGGACCCATAACCACAAATGCTGATTGTTGCGCGATTCCGGAACGACCAGTCCCTTAAACAATATCCGCCGCGGCGTATGGATCCCTGCTTTCGCAGGGACGACGGTGGTATTGCGGCCGAGCAACGCCTCCATGACCACCTACCGCGTCGCGTCGTGCCCGACCTCACCCGTGATGACGTCGCCGAACAGCTCCCACGCCTCGCCGTTGAATCGCATCAACTGCATCTGCTCGATCGGATAGTAGTCGTCAGGCGAGGTGTTGACCATGATGCCCGGCAGCATCAGGTCGGAGTGGAAGTTCTTCAAATTGGCGGCCTGCTTCATAACGTTCTCGCGCGTGAGATTGTCACCGCATTGCTTCAGCACCCGCACCATGGCCTCGGCCTGCACATAGCCGTAGAGGTTGTTGGCGTTGCCCTTGTCGCCGTCGGGATAATACTTGTCCATGAAGGCGCGCCAGTTCATGACGGGCGGATCCTTGTCCCAGGTCGGATCGGTCGGGTCCTTCAGATAGGCTGTCGAGATGATGCCCTTGGAATATTCGAGCCCTGCCGGCTTCAGCACCGAGGCGACCGAGGTCGCGGTGTTGGCTAGGAAGAATTTCGGCTTCCAGCCGAGCTCGCCCACCTTGCGGATCGCCTGCGCCGATCCTTTCGGCGCCGCCCAGGAGAAGAAGATGTCGGCGCCGGAATCGTGCAGCGCGACGATCTGCGAATCGATCGAGGGATCGGAGACCTCGTAGGACTTGTCGGCGATGATCATGTTGGCCTTATCGCCGAGCCCGTCCTTCAGCCCCTTGAACTGATCCTTGCCGGCGTCGTCATTCTGCCAGAACACCGCGATCTTGCTGTCGGGGAATTTGTCACGAATGTATTTCGCATAGATGCGCCCCTCGCTCTGGTAGTTGGGCTGAAAGCCCATCGTCCAGGGGAAGTTCTTGGGATCGCCGAACTTGGTGCCGCCGGAGGCGACGAACAATTGCGGCACCTTCTTGGCATTCATGTATTTCATGATTGCCGAATTCGACGGCGTGCCGAGCGCCTGGAAGATCAGCAGCACCTCGTCGCTCTCGACCAGCTTGCGCGCCTGTTCGATCGCCTTCGGCGGCGAATAGGCATCGTCGTAGCTGATGAAGGTGATCTTGCGGCCATTGATGCCGCCCTGCTCGTTGATCATCCTGAAGAACGCGGCCTCGGTCTTGCCGATCACGCCATAGGACGACGCCGGGCCGCTATACGGCATGATGTTGCCGATCTTGATTTCGCCATCACTTGCGCCGGGATCGTATTTCTTCTGCGCTGTCGCCGAGGTCGTGATCAATGCGGCACTTGCGAAGGCCACGATCGCGCCAATATATCCAGAACGAGCCGGCATCGTTTTCTCCCCGATTTTTGTCGTGGTTTTGGCGGCAAGTCTCGCAAGAGACGCATGTGCTGGCAAGCGCTGGGTTTTTCCGTTGGGCGAAACGGCATTGTTGCCTGGCGCTATTTATGATTGAAGTCGATCTGGGGATCACGAGTCGAGGCGTTCTGATTGCGTAAACCGGACATTCGTACCGGTCCGCGGCATCCGCATATTGCGGCCGCGGGCTATAAGCTCACGCGCCGCCTCAGCGAGTCCGCGCTGGCGAAGCGTGGCCTGCACAAGGTCAATGGCGAGTTCGCGCAGCGCACGATCGCTTCGATCCGCGAAAGGCTGCAGCGCGGCGAGACCGTCTACATCGCCGGCCTCGCCTGCCCCGGCACCCACAACACCGGCGTCGCACTGGTCGAGGTCACCCAGAAGGACGGACCGCGCCTGATCGTCAACAACGAGGAAGAGCGCTTTTCCGGAAACAAACACACCAACGAGTTTCCGCAACACGCGCTCGACGACATGCGCAAGGTGCTGCAACGGATGGGCCGCGACATCGGCGACATCGCGGCCTTCGTCACCACGTGGGACTATCCGGCGCTGCTGGCGATGCTGATCCGCACCTCGCTCGAGGAAGCGCCGGCCAGCATCAAATTGCTGCGCGCGCCGATCGCGCCGGCGATCAACCTGCGTCAAATGGACCAGGTGCGGCGCATCTCGCGCAAGCTCGGCAGGATGTACGGGCTCGGCGAACAGCTGCCGCTGATCTGCATGCCGCATCACGACAATCACGCCTGGTACTCGTTCACCGCATCGCCGTTCGCCGATGTGCGCGAACGTGTCGCGATCGCGGTGCTCGACGGCACCGGCGACGTCGGCTCGATTTCGCTCTATGTCGCCGAGAACGGCGAGATGAAGCAGCTCTATTGCAATGAGAGCCTGTTCGATTCGCTCGGCGCCTTCTACACCGTGATCTCGTCGAGCCAGGGCGGCTGGACCTGGCTCTCCAGCGAGGGCCGCTACATGGGCGCCGCCGCCTGGGGCGACATGAACCGCGCCACCAATCCCTATTATCAGCGCCTGAAGGCGGTGCTGCAGCTCGGGCCCAATGGCAGCGTGCAGCTCAATCGCGCGATGGCCAACTGGTACGCCGACCCCGCCGACACCCCCTATCATCAGCCGCTGATCGACATTCTCGGCCCGCCGCTGCGGCCCGATCAGCTCTGGAATCCCGACGCGGTGCTGCGCGTCGAGGACATCAATCACCGCGCCGACACCAAGGACAGAGTCGACAAGGCCGCCGCAACGCAATTGGTATTCGAGGACGCGATGATCCATGTCATCGATCACCTCCTGCGCATCACCGGCACCGACCGTTTGGTACTGACCGGCGGCGTCGCGCTGAACGCGCTCGGCAACATGCGGCTGCTCGAGCACTTCGACGAGGCGTGGTTCGAACGCGTGCAGCAGCGCAAGACGCGGCTGCATATGTGGGTGCCGCCGGTGCCCGGCGATCCCGGCGTGCCGATCGGCGCGGCGTGGCTGTTCGCGCATATGGCGGGCGCGGCGCGCGGCGCGCCGCTGTCGCACGCCTTCTATTGCGGCCTGCCACCCTCGAATGCCGACATCACCGCGGCGCTCAACGCCGACGATGTTGCCTCGACCGTGATCGGCAATGTCGCGACATCGGAGGGGCGCGATGCGGTTGCGGATCTGATGGCCGGCATGGTGGCGCAAGGCGGCGTGATCGCGATCTATCAGGGCGCGGCCGAAACCGGCCCGCGCGCGCTCGGCCATCGCTCGATCCTTGCCAACCCCTGCGATCCCGAAGTGCGCGAGCGGCTCAACGAGCGCGTCAAGTATCGCGAGGCGATCCGGCCGCTGGCGCCGATGGCAACCTTGCAAGCCGCGCGCGACTATTTCGAGCTCGAAGACGGCGCGTCCGACGCCGACTACAACGCCTACAACTACATGGTGCTCACGGCGCATTCGAAGCCGGAGGCGCGCGCGAAGATTCCCGCCGTGGTGCATGCCGACGGCACCGGCCGCATCCAGATCGTGCGCGAGGCCGACGATCCCCTCACCTACGCCTATCTGAAGGCGCTCGGCCGCCACATCGGCGTCGAGATGTCGGTCAACACCTCGTTCAACGTCGCGGGCCCGATCGCGCAGACGCCCGCACAGGCGATGGACACGCTGCGCCGTTCCAGGGGGCTCGATGCCGTGGTGCTGGTCGCCGATGACGGCACGACTTATGCCGCCTGGCACGGCGGCGAGCGCGACAGCGGCCGCTTCACCGGCTGGTATGCGGCCTGGAAGCAGGCGCGCGGCTGAACCAGGTCAGGACGCGCCCGTCGATCAGCAGCAGCGCGCTGGCGATCACGAGCGCGCCGATCACCTCACGCAGCGCGACCGGCTCGCCGAGCACGAGATATCCGAGCAGCATCGCGGTGACCGGAAGCAGCAGCGTCACCAGCATCACATTGGTCGCGCCGGAGCGCTGCAGGATCTGAAAGAACACGATATAGGCCAGCGCCGTCGACAGCGCCGCGAGCCCGAGCACGGCGAGCCAGGTGGTCAGATGCGGCATCGGCAGCAGCCAGGGTCGTTCGGCCATGCCGGCGACAACGGCCATCATCACGCTGGAGGCCATCATCTGGAA